>JASHXZ010000341.1 GCA_030043285.1 Xanthobacteraceae bacterium
AGGTTCTGGAACAGGTCGGCATTCCCGATCCGGCGAGCCGACTCAAGGCCTATCCGCATCAGTTGTCCGGCGGCCAGCGCCAGCGCGTCATGATCGCCATGGCGCTCGCCAACGAGCCGGACCTCTTGATCGCCGACGAGCCGACCACCGCGCTCGACGTCACCGTGCAGGCGCAGATCATCGCGCTGCTCAAGGACATTCAGCAACGGCTCGGCATGTCGCTCCTTTTCATCACCCACGACCTCGGCATCGTGCGCAAGATCGCGCAGAAGGTCTGCGTCATGAAGGGCGGCCACATCGTCGAGCAGGGCGACGTCGAGCGCGTGTTCAACGCGCCGGAGCATCCCTACACCCGCGCGCTTCTCGCGGCCGAGCCGAAGCCCGATCCGGCGCCGCCGCAGCCGGCCGCGCCGCTCGTGCTCGAGACCACCGACCTGAAAGTCTGGTTTCCGATCCGGCGCGGCGTGCTGCGCAAGACCGTCGGCCACATCAAGGCGGTGGACGGCGTGTCCGTCGCGCTGCGCAAGGGCGAGACGCTCGGCGTGGTCGGCGAATCCGGATCAGGCAAGACTACGCTCGGGCTGGCGCTGCTTCGCCTCATCTCCTCCGATGGGCCGATCGTGTTCATGGGCAACAAGCTGCAAGGCCTGCGCTTTGCGGAGATGCGGCCGTTCCGCCACACCATGCAGGTGGTGTTTCAGGATCCCTACGGCTCGTTGTCGCCGCGGCTTTCGGTCGCCGAGATCATCAAGGAAGGGCTCAAGGTGCATCATCGGGCGATGCCGGAGGCCGAGCGCGACGCGCGCGTCATCGGCGCGCTCACCGACGTCGGCCTCGACCCCGAGACGCGCTTTCGTTTTCCGCACGAATTTTCCGGCGGCCAGCGCCAGCGCATCGCGGTGGCGCGCGCCATCGTGCTGGAACCGACCTTCGTGGTGCTCGACGAGCCGACCAGCGCGCTCGACATGCTGATCCAATGCCAGATGGTCGATCTGTTCCGCGACCTGCAGAAACGCCACAACCTCACTTATCTGTTCATTTCGCACGACCTGCGCGTGGTCGCGGCTCTGGCAAGCCGCCTGCTGGTGATGCGTCACGGCAAGGTCGTTGAATCCGGCGAAGCCGCCGAACTGTTCCGCAATCCGAAGACCGACTACACCCGCGCCCTGTTCGCTGCCGCCTTCAATATCGAGACCGCGGGCGCGGACGTGGTGGCGCAGTAGCTGCTTTCCTCCCCCACTTTCGTGGGGGAGGATGGAAAGCGGCTAATCGCAACGCGCCGTCATGCCGCCGTCGACCACGATCTCGGTGCCGGTGATGAAGCGCGCTTCGTTGGAGGCGAGAAACAGCACCGCGGCTGCGGTGTCGCGGCCGTCGCCCATGAAGCCGAGCGGAATGCGGGCGACGCGCGATTTCAGGAGCGCATCAACGTCGCCGCCGCTGCGCTGCTTGGCGAGACGCGCCTCGACCATCGGCGTGTGCATCTGCCCAGGCACGACGGTATTCACCCGAATGCCGTGCTTGGCGTATTGCACGGCCGTGACCCGGGAGAACTGGATCACCGCGGCTTTCGACGAGGCGTAGCCGATCTGCGGCGAGCCGGTGTAGCGCGTGCCCGAGGTCGACGCGGTGTTGACGATGGCGCCGCCGCCCTGCTCGACCATGATCGGAATGACGTGGCGGCAGGTGAGAAACACGCTTTTGAGATTGTAGTCGAGCTGCGCGTCAAACACGTCTTCGGACAGTTCCGCGGCGCCGCCGGCGGCCGAGCCGCCGACGTTGTTGACCAGGATGTCGATGCGGCCGAATTTTTTGCGGCACGCCTCCGTCATGGCGCGGACCTGCGCATCGTCGGTGACGTCGCACACGTGCGTCGCGATCTCACCCTCATTGCCGACATGCGCCACCGTCTCGGCCATCGATTCCGCGTTGCGATCGACGGCGAACACTTTGGCGCCCTCGCGGGCGAACAGCACCGCGGCGGCGCGGCCGTTGCCCCAGCCCAGCCCGACGCAGCCCGCCCCCGCGATCAGCGCTACTTTTCCCGCCACCCGTCCCGCCACGATGCCCGCCTCTCCATTACGGCCCTTCCGGTGTTCGACGATATCACGCCGCACCGAGATGAAAAGATGATCACTGCGTCTAAGCGTCTCGTAAGGCAGCAGGACTCCCTTGATGCCGGTTTGACGGTGCATTGACGCGGCGCAGCCTAGGGTGAAGCGCGTTCTGATCGCTTTCCCCGGGAGACGACCATGTCCAAGTTCATGTTGGCGGCTGCGTTGCTGTGGATCATTGCCACGCCGATTTCGGCCCTGGCGCAAACCGCATGCCAGCAACGGTGCATGACCAACACGTCCGGCAAGGGCCCTACATCGCTGGCCAAGTGCGAGGCCCGATGTGACGTCCACGGCAACGCCAAGCGCTAACCATCGCTGGTACTGGTCGAGCTGAGAAAAAGGCCCCGTCAGCTCGCCAGCGACAGCGGCGACGCGGGGCGCGCCTGCATCGGTGCGACGATCTCCTCGCCGATCCGGCGCACGTTGTCGACGGTCGGGATGATCTTGCAGAGCACGAGCTCGATGCCGATCGCCTCGAACCGCCGCAACTGGCGCAGCACGCTCTCGGTCGAGCCGATGCAGCCGAGCTTGGTGGCCGGCAGCATGCGCTGCTCGATCTTGCGGGTGTCGGGATCTGGATCGTAAGCGAAGATGCGTTTGATGGTGGCGTCGAGCGCGTCTGCTTCGTCGCGGCCGAGCGCAACGAACGGGTTGAGCGCGTAGCGCACTTTGCGCCCGGCGCGCTCGCAGCGCTGCTTCATGTCGGCGACCGCGGCTTCGAGCCCGCGCAGCGCCTCGTCGACGGTTTGCGCGCCCTTCGGATAATCGATGAACCACCAGTCGCAATGGCCGGCGATGAAATCGCGGCCGCTATCGCTGCGGCTCACCGAATAGATTTCGGGCGGCACGGGCGAAGCCGGCTTGAGCAGAAGCTGGCCGCGCTCGACCTGATAGTGGCGGCCCGCATACGAAAACGTTTCGTTGCTCCATAGCCCGCGCAGGATGTCGATGAACTCGACCGTCCGCCGATAGCGCTCCTCGCCCTGCAGCACGGTGCCGCCGAACATGCGAAATTCCTCGTCGAACCAGCCGTTGACGACGTTGAGCGCCATCCGCCCGCGGCAGACGCGATCGAGCGACACCGCGAGCTTGGCGACCATCACCGGATCGACCAGGCCCGGATGCACCGCCACCAGTGCGCGGATGCGATCGAGCCGCGAGGCGATCGCGCTCGCCAGCACCCAGGCGGCGAGATCGTTGCCGAGATGCCGCTCGGCGAACAGGCAGAGCTCGAAGCCGGCGCGGTCGGCCGCGAGCAAAAGCTCGACGCCGAGATCGAACTGGGCATCCAGTCGGCCGTCCGGCAACGGCGAGAGGGCCTCGCTGACGGCTTGGGCGATTTCCGCCGAGCCGACGGTCGCCATCGGTATCGGGGCGTAGAGGCCGAATTGCATGGTGCAGCGATGTTAGCGCAATGGAGCCGCGACGACTACGCGCCTTGCCGCTCGCGCAGGGCGCAAAGCGACGACTTTTAGTTGCGCCCGAGGGCCTGCTTGACGCGCGCGATAACCTCCTTCGGCGCGGCGGCGCTGTCTTTGAGCAGCGCCGTGACCTCTTCGCCGGTGACCAGGGCAATCTCCAGCCTGGAGCGCTGGGCGTCCTGCAGAAATGCCGGATCATGCAGCGTCGCCGCAAACGCCGCGCGCAGCGCGGCAGCGCGATCAGCCGGCAGGTCCGGCGGGGCGAGGAATGGCCGGCCCATGATCTCGCGCGCCAGCAGGAACGCCAACGCGCGATGATCGACGGGATCGCTGACCAGATTGCGGATGCTCGGCAGGGCCGGTGTATCGGCAAGCGGATCGATCCCGGTGTGAAACAGCAAGTTGACCTTGTTGTCGCGCAGCCAATCCGGATGCGCCGCCTTGATCGCGCTCCACGACCAGTAGGCGAGCCCGTCGAGCTCGCCGCGCTCCATGGCGAGCGCCGCCACGGCGGTGTCGCGATAGCCCTCGATGATCTTGAAGCGCGTGCCGGCCAGCCGATTGAACGCGTGCGGCATGATTTCCGAATCGGCGCCGATGCCGGTGCCGGGCACCAGAAGCGCGTGCTTTGTCAGATCGCCGAAGGTCTTGACCGGCGAAGTGTGCCACGACATCGCGAGACTCACGTCGCGGTTCATGCTGCCGAGCCAGGTCAATTGCAGCGGGTCGATCTTGGCCTCGTTCTCGCCGAGCATCGGCTCGAACGGCAGGCCGCGCCCGATCGTGCCGATGACGCTGCCATCCTTCGGCGCGATGCGATAGAGATATTGCTCGACCTTGAGCCCGCCCGCTCCCGGCATGTTCTGCACGACCAGAACCGGATTGCCCGGGATGTGATTGCCGAGGTGCCGCGCCAGGAGCCGCGCGTAAATATCGTAGGTCGAACCCGCGCCGGTAAACACCAGAAGGCTGAGCTGGCGGCCCTTGTAGAATTGCCCGACGCTCTGCGCCCGCGCGCTCACAACGCCGGCGGCGAGCAGCAGTGCGGCGGCCAGTGTGATTGTGCTCCCGACGACGCGCGCCATGAGGTCGTCCCGTTAGGCGCACGGCCAGCAGCTCACGCCTGTCTCGTAATGGGCCGAATTGCCGCGACCGCGCGGCTGCTTTACGTGTGGGACGATGTTAAGCTCGCCGGTGCATTCGATCCAGCCGGAAGGAACGCCCGATGACACGGCTTCTCGCGTCGATCGCCTTGGCGATGGCCGCCGCCTTGCAGCTTGGTGGTTCGGCGGCGGCGCAGCAGGCCTATCCGACGCGGCCGGTGCATCTCATTCTGCCCTACGGCGCGGCCAGCGCCACTGACATCGCGGCCCGCATGTTCGCCGACAAGCTCGGCACGCTGTGGGGCAAGCCGGTGGTGGTGGAAAA
>JASHXZ010000342.1 GCA_030043285.1 Xanthobacteraceae bacterium
CGCCATCGATCGCGCCGTCGCCTGGGTGACCGAACGGCTCAACGGCGAAGACGGGCTCGGCGCGATTTTCCCCGCCATGGCCAACAGCGTGATGATGTTCGATGCGCTCGGCATCGGCGACAACGATCCGCGCCGCGCGATCGCCCGCCGCTCGGTCGAGAAGCTGCTCGTCCTTCACGACGACGAGGCGTATTGCCAGCCGTGCGTGTCGCCGATCTGGGACACCGGCCTCGTCTGCCACACGCTGCTCGAAGTCGGCGGCGAACGCGCCACCGAACAGGCGCGCAAAGGGCTCGACTGGCTGGTGCCGCAGCAGATCCTCGACGTGCGCGGCGACTGGATCGCGCGGCGTCCCGAGCTGCGGCCGGGCGGCTGGGCCTTTCAGTACGCCAATCCGCACTATCCGGATGTCGACGATACCGCCGTCGTCGCCATGGCGATGGACCGCATGCACAAAGTCGCCGGCCGGCGCGATTATGCCGACAGTCTGGCACGCGCCACCGAATGGATCGTCGGCATGCAAAGCCGCAACGGCGGCTGGGGCGCGTTCGATGCCGATAACGAGTATTATTACCTCAACAACATTCCGTTCGCCGACCACGGCGCGCTGCTCGATCCACCCACCGAGGACGTCAGCGCGCGCTGCGTGTCGATGCTGGCGCAGCTTGGCGAGACGAGCCGGCCCGGCGAATCTGGAAAGGACGAATCGACCCGGGGCCGCGCCGTCGCCTACCTCCGCCACACCCAGCTTGCGGACGGCAGCTGGTATGGCCGCTGGGGCATGAACTACATCTACGGCACCTGGTCGGTGCTATGCGCGCTGGGCGTCGCCGGCATCGATCCGAAGGCGCGCGAAATCCGCAAAGCCGTCAAATGGTTGGAGGCGATCCAGAACCCCGACGGCGGCTGGGGCGAGGACGGCACGAGCTACAAGCTCGACTACCGCGGCTATGAGCGGGCGCCCTCGACCGCCTCGCAGACTGCCTGGGCCGTGCTCGGCCTGTTGGCCGCCGGCGAGGTCGACAGCGCGGCGGTTGCCCGCGGCACCGCGTATCTCCTCACAAATCAAGGGCTTGACGGCTTTTGGGACGAGCCACGCTATACCGCGACCGGCTTCCCGCGCGTGTTCTACCTGCGCTACCACGGCTACGCGAAGTTCTTTCCGCTCTGGGCGCTCGCGCGCTATCGCAATTTGCGCGATTCGCGGGGTCGAAAGTTGGAGTGGGGAATGTAGCAGGCGGGCCTTTCCACCCTGGCGCCGCGCTCCCAGAAACCCGTACATGCTACCAGAAACCCGCAGAAAACGAGCATAAGTCGTGTGCCGGACACAAGCGAATCTTACGCACTGTGCTCTTAAGGTCACAGCCATTCGGGGGGCGGCGCGTTAAGATGACGCCACTTGTGGAACGCCCAAAAGGGGGGGACGCCATGAAGAAATCACTGCTCGGCCTCGTCGCCGTGGGCGCGCTGATCGCGGCACCCGCGATGGCCGCCGACTTGGGGATGCCGCTCAAGGCACCACCGGCGCCGATCGCGCCGGCGTTCAGCTGGACCGGATGGTACATAGGCGGCAATTTGGGTGGCTCGTGGACGACTGTGCCGGAAAACTTCGGCATTCCGTCTGTGCCCTTCACTCTTAGCAACGATGCTACGTCCAACAGTCTCATTGGCGGCGGGCAGATCGGATACAATTATCAGATCAACCATATCGTGCTGGGTGTCGAGGCGGATTTCGACGGCCGCAACAACAGCAATAACTTCAGCTGTCCCGTGAACTCGGCCGTTTCGGCGACCGGTTGCGCCCCCACTCCGCAGATATCGATCCTGGGCTTGCAAGACACGCAGAATTGGCTTGGGACGTTTCGTGGCAGGCTCGGCGTAGCGTTCGATCGCGTCTTTCTCTACGGAACGGGCGGCTTGGCGTACGGAAACGTCCAGCATACGCTGAACGAGACTCAGCTCACCGGCGTTGGCGGCACCACTCTGGCGGCTCTGGTCGTCTCCGACAACACCACCAGGACCGGATGGACTGCCGGCGTCGGCGGCGAATACGCCCTCAACAACAACTGGTCCATCGGGGTCGAATATCTGCACGTCGATCTGGGAACCGACACGCTCAGTACGCCAACCCCCGCGGTGGTTATCAACACCGTAACTTTCAATCCCTCAAGCGCGACCTTCCACGACAAGTCGGACATCGTGCGCGCCAGGGTCGATTACCGTTTCAACTGGGGCGCTCCGATCGCGACGCGGTACTGATCCGCGACGACCTGCGCTCCTCCTGCGAAGGCCTCGGCAAGCGCCGGGGCCCTTTGCCTGCTGCTTTAGCCGGGGTCCGCGCCTGGGTCCTCTGAAGTTCCTTCAAGGGTCGGCTTTAAGCAAAGGCGAATCTTCTGCACTGTGCTGTAGAGGTCACAGCCTTTCGGGCATGACTCCGGTAAAATCCAGCCAGTTTTGGAACGCCCAAGGGGGACGCCATGAAGAAATTACTGCTCGGCCTTGTCGCCATAGGGGCATTGATCGCCGGCCCCGCCATGGCCGCTGACCTGGGAATGCCGCTCAAGGCGCCACCGGCTCCGGTCGCGCCGGTGTATAGCTGGTCCGGTTTCTACTTGGGCGGCCAGGTCGGTTACGGCTGGGGAACTTCGTATCAGCAGGGTGCTGACGGATTTGGCACAACCGGCAACTTTAACATTTCAGGTGTCGTTGGCGGAGTCACCGCCGGGTACAATTGGCAGTTTAACGGCAATTGGGTTGTTGGCCTCGAAACTGATTTCTCCGGCGCGGACATTAACGGTACCGTAAACAGCTCGCCGACCTATAGCTGCATTACCACCACTGGCGCGCCATCACCATGCTATGACAAGATCGATTGGTTTGGCACCGTGCGGGGTCGCCTCGGTTATGCTTGGAACAACGTATTGTTATACGGCACCGGCGGGTGGGCTTATGGGAGAGCCGAGGCAGGCATTACCGGATGCCCGGTTTTCACGGTAGGGTTTTGTGGAAGTAACGATGTCAGCGGCTGGACGGCCGGGGGTGGTCTCGAATACGGGCTTGCACCCAACTGGAGCATCAAGGTTGAGTATCTCCACGTGGATATGGGTCGATTCAATTTCACCACCTCGGGCGGTTGCGCAGGGACCGGCGGCTGCGTGTCGCCCGCCGTGTTCGATCTCGTTCGCAGTGGCGTGAACTATCGCTTCAACTGGGGCGGCGCCCCGATCGCGACGCGGTACTGATCCGCGACCCTCGGCGTTCCTCCCGCG
>JASHXZ010000343.1 GCA_030043285.1 Xanthobacteraceae bacterium
CAGGATTCCTCCCTTTTTCTTCGACTGTTCGTGTTCGGTTAACGGCAGCGTCCGTCGCTGCCGGCGGACGCCTTGCCGGCAGTCTATCGAATGATCTTGAGGCGGCAAGTCCGACCAAGGACCAAAAATCAGGCAGAGTGCGCTTTATCGCGTTGTTTTGACGCAGTAGCTCGGCCTCGGGCCGAAGTGCCATGGGCCCGAAAGCCGACATAGCCAGCCGGCTAATAGTGTATACTGTAACCCTGCGACAGTGCCCCCCGGGGGAGGGTGCGTAGGGTAATTATGCCGCGTGACGCCGAGTTACCAATCGAAATCCCGCATACGTCTGCGAGGATCGAGCCGGTTTCCGGGCGCGCCGAGCATTTGGCCGATTTGCTGACCTTGTCCCACGAGCCGATGCTGGCGTGGCGGCTGGACGGGGCGATCGAGTTTTGGAACGCAGGCGCCGCTCAGCTTTACGGCTTTGCGACGGACGAGGCGGTTGGGCGCAGCAGCCACGCGCTTTTGCAAACCAAATTTCCGCACGAATTCAAAAACTTTCGCTGGCAGCTGCTGAACGAACGCCGCTGGTCCGGTGAGCTGCGGCACGTATGCAAGGATGGCCGTGAAGTCGCTGTCGATAGCCGGATGCAGTTGCTTGCCGACGGCACGGTGCTTGAGGTCAATCGCGACATTACCGAACAGAAGAAGATCGAAGGCGCCCTTCGTGAGAGCGAACAGCAACTGCGCTGGTTGGCTTCCATCGTCGAGTCGAGTGACGACGCGATCGTGAGCAAGAACCTCGACGGCGTTATCAGAAGCTGGAATAAGGGCGCCGAACGTGTCTTCGGCTACACTGCCGAGGAAGCAATCGGCCGGCCCATCACGATTGTGATCCCGCAAGACCGGCACAGCGAGGAGGTGGACATCCTCACCCGCATCCGCCGCGGCGAGCGGATCGATCATTTCGAGACGGTTCGCCAGCGCAAGCATGGCAGCCTCATCGTCGTCTCGCTGACCGTATCTCCCGTCAAGAACGCCGAAGGCAAGATCGTCGGCGCGTCGAAGGTCGCGCGGGATATTACCGAGCAAAAACGCAATCAAGAACAGATCGCGGTTTTGGCTCGGGAAGCGGAGCATCGCAGCAAGAACCTGCTCGCGACCGTGCAGGCGGCTGTCAATCTTTCCCACGCCGACACGTCCGAAGCTCTCAAGCTGGCGATTAGAGGACGCGTCGAAGCGCTCGCCAACGTTCACTCGCTGTTTGTGAAGACCCGGTGGGTCGGCGCTGACCTGGCGACGATTGCGTCGCAGGAGCTTTCTGCCTATTCCGAGAAGGACGGCGGCCGCCTGCGCATGGCCGGTCCGCCGGTGGTGTTAGAACCTGACGCTGCGCAAGCCGTTGCCATTGTTTTGCACGAGCTGGCGACCAACGCCGTAAAGTACGGCGCCTTGTCCGTGGCGGGCGGCACCATCGATCTCCGTTGGTCTCACAAGGGCAACAAGAAGCTGAACTTGCGTTGGCAGGAGGCGGGTGGTCCGCCGGTGCAGGAACCGAAACACAAGGGGTTCGGCGGACGGGTCATCGAGCGAATGATCACTCAACTCAAGGGCAAAGCTCATTTTGACTGGCGCCCAGAGGGTGTCGTCTGCGAAATAACCCTGCCGACGTAAGTCTCCGCACCGCGATGATAAGCTATCGATTGGCGCGAAAATTTTTGAATTCCTCCGCTTTCGAACGACCAAGCGCACGGCGGACGCTGTGCGGATACCGCCCGACGGCGAGTCGATCGATGACCGCAACTGCTGCCGCACCGTACACATGCCATGGGATGTGCCAGGTAGGATTTGATGATGGCGGTGCCATTGGGATGGGCGTCCGGCCGCAATCCAGCACTAAGGAGCCGGGATCGGTTTGCGTACCAGGAACTGGTACATGCCGGCGAAGGCGGCCGGAGCCTCCGACTCGAAAGCGTGCCAGCAATCGAGGTCGAGGCTTTCTCCAGGCTGCGGAAATCGCGTGCGGAAGCGGTGGTGGGTAAGCACGTCGAGAAGAAAGCCACCGAACTGCAATCGATTTGCCACCAGGAATGATTTGATTTCGGGCAACGTCGTCCGACACTCCTGCACATGAAATAACAGATCGCGGCATTCGGCGATTGTGAAGAGGTCGTGGCCGCCCGGATCGTCGGGGTCTATAATCTCTTCCCGAAACCGCCTGATGTCATCGGCATTGGGCTTGTAGCCGCGCGCGGCGATCAGCGCGCGGAGCGCAACGACGCTGCGCCGTGCGCGCTCGCTATACAGGCCGATCTCCATGGTGCCGCCAGGGCGCAACAGTGACAGCAAGACTCGCCAGCCCGCCCAAGGGTCGGCGAGATGGTGGAGCACTCCAGAGGCGTTAATGAAATCGAATTGTCTGCCGAGCGAACCCAGCCGCAGGATGTCGGCCTGAGCGAATTCGATGTTCGTGAGGCCGGATTTTTGCGCCATTCGTTTTGCGTAGCTCAGACTGGCAAGCGATAGATCGATCGCGAGGATACGGGCGTGAGGTGCCTCGCGCGCGAATTCGATGGTGCTTAGCCCAGTTCCGCACCCGGCAATCAACGCATCGTCGGGCGGTTGTGGGCACGGGCCGGCTACCAGGGCTGGCGGACCGGATCTGGTCCAGCGCGGATAGGGATGTTCCTCGTATTGCTCGCGTACGGCGCGCGATACGGCGTCATCGATGTCAGTAAAGACCGAAATGGTCGCGGCAATGCGCCGTTCTTCCAAAGGTTCTCTGACTTGCTGCTCGATGACGGCCGCAATCGGTTCCGCCCAGGACTGCGCCAGCAATGCCTCTGACTGACGAATGGTATGCAGCGGCAGGTAAGCGCTCACAGCCGCTATCGCCAGCAC
This sequence comes from Xanthobacteraceae bacterium, assembly GCA_030043285.1. Lineage (GTDB taxonomy): Bacteria > Pseudomonadota > Alphaproteobacteria > Rhizobiales > Xanthobacteraceae > BOG-931. The sequence goes on from JASHXZ010000343.1 coordinate 2,881, forward strand.
CGGGAGCCGGCCTCCCGCTGCAATTGTTTGTTCGAGCGAACACCGCAGCTTCGCCACAAGGCCGGCTTCTGGTTCGGTCGTCGTGTACAGATAATCGTTGATGAAGCATTGCCTTGCCAGGCTACAATAAAAGCCGACAAGACGCTCGTCGCACCCCGCTCCGGTTATGGCTTCTTGCAGCAGCGCGCAGCGCACGCTGGTCAACAGCCGCTCGATACCGACATTCCGGACAGGGTCGCATTCGAGCAATCGGCAAAGCAGATCATCCTGCGCCAGCCCAGCAATGATGCCCGCCCCGAACATTTCGTCGGCCGGCAGACGCATCGGCCAGATCGCTTGCGCTCGGGCGATAGCGTCTTTAACCACGCTGTTGATCTTGATCAGGCTGATGCAGGCCGCATTCAGATCGCGCGGGCGCGTCCAATCGCCGGCGAAAGCCCGCCGCAGCAGGCGGCGAAAGCGGCCGTTATTGTCGGTCGAAAATCGAGCCAAGGCGACGCATTGAACAAACAGAGCCCGGCTTTGCGGCGTCTCCTTGAGTTCGACCGCGCGACAAGCGGCTTCGATGGCGCGCGCCTCTTGCCCCAGCCATAAGGCAGACTGGGCAAGGTTGGCGTGTGCCTGAAATAAATCGGGCTGCAGCGCCAGTGCCCGCTCAATATGCTCGATCCCCTCGATCATCCTGTTTTGCCGGAGCAACACAGCGCCGAGTCGGCTGTGCGCTTCGGCATGGCCTGGGAATTCTGCGATGATTTGGCGATAGCCTCGTTCTGCTTCGACGATGTGCCCGGCGTGGTGATGCGCAACCGTGGCATTGAAAAGCCACGGCAACCTCGCCGCCGCTGCCGGCGCAGCAAACGCCGCCGCCGAAGTGTATCCGGCACTTTTCGCCGCTCGCCGTTGCTTGCGATTCATGCGGCGTGCGCCGCGCCCAAGATCCGCGCCGCCTTGGCCTCGGACCAACCCGGATAAAAGCAGTGACGAGCGAGCACCGTAGCCCCAACCTCTGACGTAAACGTAGCGTAAATATTATCCTATATGGCGTAAATATTCCATATGCCAATAGACCGCGTGGCGTGGGGCGTAA
>JASHXZ010000344.1 GCA_030043285.1 Xanthobacteraceae bacterium
TGCCGAGCAGTGACACATACGGTTTTCCCGCACCGCGCTCGCGCGCCAACAGCGCCGCGGTCGCCGGGATTGGCGACTGCGCGCCGACCGCGACGTGATGCACATCGCCGATCAGCCGGCAGATCACGTCGGCAAGCAGTTCTTCGTCGCGGAAGTCAGGCTCGCTCACGCCGCGCGCTTTTCATAAACGTAGCGATCGAGATATTGGGCGAAGCCTTCCGCGTTCGCCGCTAGCTGCGCGTACTCTTTTAGGTGTGCGGCATCGATGCCGTAGCGGTCGGGCAGCGGCAGCGGCCAGGCGCCGCGCGGCTCGACCGCGGTGGCTTCGACGTAAAAACCCGGCAGCGTGCCGGCGGCGCGCAGCGGGTCGCGCAACAGATCGCCGTCGTAAATTTCCTCCACGGTGACAACAGTCTTTTGCGCTGCGTGCGCGAGCGTGATCAGCTCGCGCTGCGTGCCGACAAAAACATTGCCGGCGCGGTCCGCCACGGCTGCGTGAAACAGCGCCACGTCGGGCTTGAGCGCCGGCAGGAGCACGATCGGATCGTCGTCGCCGAACGGGTTGTCGATCGTCTTCCAGTCCGGCCGATGGGCGAGCACGTCAGAGCCAAGGAGCCCGCGCAGCGGCATGAATGGCACGCCCTTCTCGGTCGCCTGCAGCTGCGCATGCAGCGCCGGGCAAGTGGCGTCGCGCATGGCGATCTGGCCAGCAAGCAGCGCGGCCGTGAAGCGCGGCGCTGGGCCGAATTCGCCCAGACTCACCGCGGACGTTTCCAAGGTCGCGACGCAGCCGGCGCCGATCAACAAATCAGCCTGCAGGCTGGAAGTCGGCAGCGTAACGAGATGCAAACCCTTGACGCCGCGCCGGATCAACGCCCGCGTCGCCGCCATGGCAGCGCCCGAACTCTCGCGCGGCACCGCCAGCACGGCGCCGTCGCCAATCGGCGCCAAAACCTCGTCGAGCGTGCGGGCGATCATGCAAACAAAGTGGGGTGGGCAAAATCGTCTGCACAGTCGCCGCAGCGTGGGCACGCGCGCGCACGATTTTGCCCACGCGGTGCAGACGACTTGGCGCGCGCTTTGCCCACCCTACTGCTCCTTCTTACGACAGCGACGATTTCACGTAGCCGGGCGCGAACGGCGCGCGGCGGATGCGTACACCGGTGGCGTCGAACACCGCGTTGGCGATGGCGGCCGGCACCGGCCGGCTCGAGGCCTCGCCGGCGCCCGTCGGCGCGATCTCCGGGTGGTTGATCAGCACGATATCCACCGCTTCGGGCGCCTCGGTGACGTCGAGGATCGGGTAGGTGCGCCAGTCGACGCTGGTCACGGCGTTGGCGTCGAACTTGACCTCCTCCCACAGCGTGCGGCTCGTCGCCTGCACCACGTTGTTCTCGATGACGTGATGCAGCCCGTCCGGATTGATGATCTGGCCGCAATCGTGGGCGACGGTGAACTTACGCGCCCAGATTTTGCCGGAGCCGCGATCGACGTCGACCTCGGCGATCACCGCGACGCGGGTCGGACCGCGCTGCGCATAGGCGATGCCGCGGCCACTGACCTTGTCGCCGCGCTGATCGCGCCGCGGCGAGACCCGCGTCTGCCAGCCGGCTTTTTGCGCCGCCGCCTTGATCACGGCGAGATCGCGCGGGTCGCGCACATAGCGCAGCCGGAATTCGACCGGGTCGAGATTGAGCGCCGCGGCCAACTCATCGATGAACGATTCGCTGGCGAAGCAGACCTGCGGTCCGACCGGGTCGCGCATATGCGCGGTGCGCAGCGGCGACGACCGGTCGAGCAGCGGCGCGATCGTCTCCCAGGCGGCGCGCTTGTTGGCAAAACCGTAGGAGTCGCCCGGCACGCCAAAACCGTCGCCGGATTTGAGCGGCACGCCGAGATTTTGTCCGGCGAGCGTGTCGCGCGGCTCGCTGCCGTTGGTGTTGACGTCGACGCGCGAAAACCCCCTGCTGAGGAAATCGTAAGCCACGACGTTGCCCGCCGCATCCAGCGCGGCGCGCGCGCGATGGATCGAGGCCGGCGCCTTCGGATCCCAGCCTGTGCCCTGGTCGCGCATGTATTGCAGCCGCACGGGCCGGCCGACCGCTTTGGCCAGCACCGCCGCATCGGCGGCGGCGTCGTCGGCGTCATTGCGGCCGTACGCACCCGGCCCGGTGGTCCAGATGGTGCGGACCTTGTCCTCCGGCATGCCCAGCATGGCGGCGACGCCGGCGCGTACGTAATGCGACTTCTGGGTGCCGCTCCAGCAGGTGGCGCGGCCGTCTTTGACCTCGACCAACGCGCAGGCCGGGCCCATCGACGAATGCGACTGGAACGGCCACTCGTATTCGGCCTCGATCACCCGCGCGGCGTTCTTGAACGCATCGTCGACATTGCCGACCGGTTTGCCTTCAACCTCGCGCTTGCGCGTCGGTGCCTGGCGGATGTGATCGTACAGCACCGCCTGGCTCGGGAACGGCGGCGTCGGTTGCGACCACTCGACCTTCAGTTCCTTCGACGCCTTGATGGCGTCCCATTCTTTGTCCGCGACGACGCCGAGGAAGCCTTTGTCCCAGACCACGCGCGCGGTCGGGATGGCTTTGATCGACGATTCGTCGACCTTCACCGGCACAGCGCCGGCGACGGCCGGCCTGATGACGCGGCCGTGCACCATGCCCGGCACTTTGATGTCGGTACAGAAGTTGGCTTCCGCAAAAACCTTCGGCGCGATGTCGTCGCGTGGGATCGGCTGGCCGAC
>JASHXZ010000345.1 GCA_030043285.1 Xanthobacteraceae bacterium
GCGCAAAGCTCGCCTTCTCGTCCGGCCCAAGCGCGCTGGCGATCGTCAGCCGCCGTCCGCGCGAGACGAGAAACAGCCGTTCGATGCCGAACTCCTGGTGCGCGATACGCTCGAGACGAACCCAGACCGGATTGAGCGTCCACTCACGCACGCCGCCGCGCGGGTTGACCTTGCGCACGGTGAGCTCCGAGGCGGTCACCGTCACCTCCTCGTAGGCGCGCGCGGCGCGAAAATTGGCGCGGAACGCGATGTAGACCAGCAGCACGTCCAGTCCGAAGAAGCCGAATACGGGCCACGCCCCCATCAGCACGAACGCCATGCCGGAGACGAAACTCAAGCCGCCGAGGCAGAGCATGAGGATCAGAAAGCCGCGCGGCGTCAGCGAGCGATGCGGCGTAATCACGGCCGAGAAGATTTTCGGGTCGGCAAAAGCGTCGTTGTCGTTTTCCATCGCGCTCAGTATAGGGGAAACATGCCGCGCAAGACCATCCGGAAGACCGCCAGCAAGAGGCTGCAAGCCGCCCGCAAGGGCAGGGCTGCCCGCGTCAAGGGCGCCAAGGTCCGGGTCAAGGCTGACGCCAAGGCCGCCCACGGCGCGCTGCCGCAATGGACCAAAGCCGAGATCGAGGAAGCGTTCCGCCGCTTTGAGGCCGCTAATCCCGATCCGCGCAGCGAACTGGAGCACGTCGATCCCTACACGCTGCTGGTCGCGGTCGTGCTGTCCGCCCAGGCGACAGATGCGGGCGTCAACAAAGCCACACCGGCTTTGTTCAAGCTCGCCAACACCCCGGAAAAAATGGTCAAGCTTGGCGAAGCGCGGGTGCGCGAGCTGATCAAAACCATCGGGCTTTTCCGCACCAAGGCCAAGAACGTGATCGCGCTGTCACAGCAGCTGATTGCGCAGCACGGCGGCGAGGTACCGCCCGACCGCGTCGCGCTCGAAGCATTGCCGGGCGTCGGCCGCAAGACCGCCAACGTGGTGCTCAATGTGGCGTTCGGCGAGCCGACGATTGCGGTCGATACGCATATTTTCCGGGTCGGCAACCGCACCGGGCTCGCGGTCGGCAAAACGCCGTTCGACGTCGAACAGAGGCTCATGGAGGTGGTACCGGAGCGCTACCGGCTGCACGCCCACCATTGGCTCATCCTGCACGGCCGCTACGTGTGCGTCGCGCGCCGGCCGCTGTGCGAAAAGTGCATCATTGCCGACCTGTGCAAATGGCCGGGCAAAACGGTCAATGTTTCGGCGTCGCAATTGCGGCAAGGCGCGGCGGCCGCGCAATGATCCGATCGCCGACTTCACGACCAGATTTTGCTACGCGCTCGGTTGCGCAAATTTGCCAAACTCGGCGACGACGCGCTCGTAGACCGGTTGTTTGAACGGCACGACCAGCGCCGGGATGTTTTCCAGCGACTCCCAACGCCACGCTGAGAACTCCGCCTGGTGGGTGCCGCCTGGGTGAACGATGTCGATCTCGCTCTCCGCGCCGGTGAAGCGGACCGCAAACCATTTCTGCGTCTGGCCGCAATAGCGGCCGTTCCAGGCTTGGCCGACGAGATCGGACGGAATGTCGTAGTTGAGCCACTCGGCAATTTCGCCGATGCGTTCGACCGAGCGGATGTTTGTTTCCTCGTGCAGCTCGCGCAGCGCCGCCGGCCACGGCTCCTCGCCGGCATCGATGCCGCCTTGGGGCATCTGCCAGGAATGCGTCAAGTCGACGTGTTCGGGCCCGTCGATACGGCGGCCGATGAAGGCCAAGCCGTCGCGGTTGAATACCACGATGCCGACACAGGGGCGGTAGGAAAGCATCAGGTATCAGTAATCAGTTGTCAGTAATCAGACAAGACAGGCATCACCTGATTCACTGATGGCTGATGACTGACTCCTGCTTCTTCGCCACTGCTGTGATCGGCACCAATATCACGCCGCGGCTTTCGGCGGCCTTGGCCCATTTGGCAATGTGGTCGATCGATGCCGGCAGTGCTGAAGCGATGCCGACGGCAAAATGATGTTCGCGTGCCGCGGTTTCCAAACGGCCCAGCGCGCGATCGATTTCGGTCGGCGTCGGCACCGCATCCACGATCACCTCGGCCTTGGCAAACGGCAGGTTGTCGGCGCCGGCAATCCGTCCCGCGACGCTGCGCGGATTGGCGCCGTTGTCGACGAAGATCAAGCCGCGGCCGGCGATGTCCTGCAGGACCGGCGCAAACGACTGCTCCGAGGCGGTAAAGCGCGCGCCCATCATGTTGATGATTCCGACGTAACCTTGGAATCGGCTCATCACCCAATGCAGCCGATCGAGATTTTGTTGCGGCGCCAGCGACGTCAGCAAGGTTTGCGGGCCCGGATCGTTGTCCGGATAGCTGAACGGCTCCATCGGCACCTGCAGCAGAATTTCATGGGCTCCGGTCCGCGCCCGGGCCACCAGCGCAGCGTCGCTGCCGTATGGCACAAAGGCGAGCGTGATCGGGCCGGGCAGCCGCGCGATGGCATCGGACGTGGTCTTGG
>JASHXZ010000346.1 GCA_030043285.1 Xanthobacteraceae bacterium
TTGTTTTGATGATCATCTCCAATCATGCGCGAGCTTTATGCGTCGGCCAGAATCCGGCCTTAAATATGAATCCGTATGTCTGCACGATCCCGCCGGCGCCGCACATGGAACTGCATCCGACGAGAATCCCACAAGGCGCGCCAAATGCGGCAGGTAATCTGATTGGCTTGGGTCTTGGCATCGGCCTGTCGTTGATATTTAAGAACGCCGCTCCGCCGCCGCCTCTGACTTGTCCGGAGGATGAGCACCGCAGCTTACAAGACCTGATAGATAAGGAGTGCGGAGGAGGTGCTGGCAACAAGATTGGCTGCCGAGGCAATGACGCCCCCGGGGTTTTGATTGGAAAACAAGCCCTCATCCAGCACTGCATAGACCTGACTCTTGATCTGGCTCGAAAGTGTTACGCCGGGATCGTCGATTCGACGCACCAGGAAAAAATTGCGGATTGGCGAAATGCAATAGCGAAATGCCAAAAGTTCTTGAATAAGGCGGCGCGATGAAGATTGTACAGTGCGGGCGTTCGCCGCCTCATTTCGGCAAAAACGCCTCGGTGTAGAGCTTCGACATGTCGGGCGGCGCATTCACGAGCTTTTGCTCGACGAAGGCGCGCTTGAGATTGGCGAGCGACTCGGCGTCGAATTTGCAGTCCTTGCTGAACATGCCCTTGGTGACGTCGTATTCCTTGGCCATCACGCTTTCCGGATAGCCGGTTGCTTCGCTCTCGATCTTGACCGTCTCGGCTTTGTGCGTGGTGATGAAGTCGATGGTTTCGAGCCACGCCTTGAGGAAGGCGCGCAACGCGCCCGGATCGGTCGCGATCAGGTGCTGCGTCGCGTAGATGGCGCCGGCGGCGATATTGCCGACGTATTGCGATACCGGAACGAGCAGCCGGCCCTCTTTCTTCTCTTCCCAGTTGAAGATGTTGGAGGTTACGGCGATGTCGGCGTCGATCGCGTGGGTGCGGAATGCCGCGAGCGTGGCGGCGGCGCCGTTGCCGATCGCGACCCGCGTCACGCCGTTCGGACCCCAGCCCTCGTGATGCGACAGTTCGCCCGCCAGCCAATAGGTGAGCGAGCCGGCGCTGGAAATGCCGATCTTCTTGCCCTTCAGCTCGGCGATGGTATGGACCGGCGAATCCCACGGCACCGCGATGCCGATGAACGGGATCGGCGCCGCGTCGTCGCACACCGCGATGATCGGCGCGCCCTTGGCGACGAACGCCATCTCGGTGCCGGCGCCGACGCCGATATCGATACTGCCCGCCACCATGGCCTGCGACACCTTGCTGCCGCCGGTGAAGTTCGCGATCTTCACGTCGATGCCGTTTTTCTTGAACAGGCCGAGCTTGTCGGCGACGTTGACCGGCAGGATCGGCGAGGCGTTGGCGTCGGCCTTGCCGACATTGAGCGTGCTGCCCGCGAACGCCGCCGATGCGAAAACAGTCGATTGGCAGGCGACCAAAAACGCGGCGAGCACGATGCGTCGCGGAAACCTCGTCTGCATGATGGTCCTCACTCCGGCTTGATGTTGGCCTCGCGCATGACCTTGGCCCATTTCTGCGCGTCGTCGACGAACAGCTTGCGGAAATCGGCGCTGCTGCCGGTCAGCGGCATGCCGCCAACCTCGCCGATGCGCGCGCGCAGCGCCGGATCGTTGAGCCCGGCATTGATCTGTTCGTTGAGCCTCTCGACGATGTCTTGCGGCGTCTTCGCCGGCGCGCCGATGCCGAACCAGACGGTCGCTTCGTAGCCGGGCAGAAACTCCGCCACGGTCGGCAATTCGGGAAAGACCGCCGAGCGCGTCTTCGTCCCCACCGCCAGGGCCCGCAGCTTGCCAGATTTGATGTAGCCGACCAGCGTTGCCATCGCCTCGAACATCACGTCGGCCCGTCCGGCCAACAGGTCGGTCAGCGCCGGCGCCGCGCCCTGGTAGGGCACGTGCAGCAAATTCACTCCCGCCATCAGCTTGAACAGTTCGCCGGCCAATTGCGGCGTCGTGCCGTTGCCGACCGACGCCATCACGATCTTTCCAGGATCAGTCTTGGCATAGGCGATGAATTCGGGGACCGTCTTGGCCGGAACGGCGGGATTGACCACCATGACCAGCGGCTCCAACGAGATGCCGCAGACCGGCGCGACGTCGCGAATGATCTGGAAACTCAGATTCTTGTAATACGAGGCACTGATGACAGCCGACGTGCTGACCAGGAGCAGTGTATAGCCGTCGGCCGGACCGGCGACGACCGAGGCGATGCCGATGGTGCTGCCGGCTCCCGGACGGTTTTCGATGACGAACGGCTGACGCAGGCGCTGCGACAGCCATTGGCCCATCAGGCGCGCGAAAATGTCGGTCGGGCCGCCAGCCGGAAAACCGACGACGATGCGCACCGGCCGGCTCGGATAATCGAGCGCCGCAGCGCGCCGTGACGCAGCCGTGAGCGCGGCAGCTCCGGCTGCCAGATGCAGAAAAGTCCGGCGCGGAAGTTTCATCGCGATACCTCCACGAGCGTTGCTCGCCTGGCTTGGCGCAGGCACGCCAGTCACGCGTCACTACCCTGAGACTATAGCGCATTGCGCCGGTTCGAATAAGAATAGGCGGTAGACGCTTCACGGAGGAGACGAATGACAAGCCTTGGCCGCCTCGCGCGGGCCGCTTCGATCGCCGTGGCACTCATGCTGGCGCCGGCCGCGCCGGCGGCGCGGGCCGACGACACGCTGCAGGTCGGGCTCATTGGC
>JASHXZ010000347.1 GCA_030043285.1 Xanthobacteraceae bacterium
CGACAGCACCAGCCATACCAGAACGAGGCCGCAGACGGCCATGCCGATCATTCGCAGGCGACGCATTGCCGGTGCCGCCCTAACGGCCGACGGGGCGCCCTCTTGGCTCGCTGTCATGGCGGGTTTCGGCATTCCGGTCCGCTTTAGGCGTTCAACTGCACTCTATGTCACGCGAAAGTACGGTGATGCCGTGGCGACATCGGCGCGGCCTTGACACCTCCGCTCGCTATACCGGCCGGTGCAGCAGCATGGCGAGAGCGCGGCGGAAGAAGCCGAGCCTGCCGGCCTGGTACGCCAGCCAGGCCTCGCGCTGTCGCGCGCGGCGCCGGGCCAGCACGCTCACCAAATGACCTTTGCGTCTGCTGCGCGAAGCGGATTTGGCGCCGCGGCGCGCCGAATTCCCGTTGGCCGCACGGCGTTGCGCCTCATAGGCGGCGCGGCGCTCCGGCGTTTTCAGATCGTTCCACGCTCCGGTCACGCGGCTTGCGAACACGGCGCGCGCGCCATGGGCATCGCGATCCGGATGCAGCCACTTAAACAGCAGGGCCGCGTTACGTCGCAACTCCCCGGCGCTCGCCGCCGCATCGGCGCCGAGCACACGATAGGAATCGGCCTCAGGTGCAAACAGGATCTGCTCGATGAAAAACGTCGCGGCGCGCCGGATCGTCTCCGGCGAGCGCCGCGTGGTCGCCGCGGCCTCCTGTTCGGCCTCCGCCTCGCCGGCGGCGATCCGCAACAGCACCACCACGCCCTGCGGTAACGGCTCGGATCTGATGAGCCGCACCTGCGCAGGCACATGCACAAGATCGATGGCAAGCTTCAACGCGGTTCGGCCGGCCATCATCCGTTTGCCCGCGTATTGGTCAGCCTCTCCCGCCGCGCTTCGCCGGCAACGGCGACGGGAACGACCGCATCGTCCTCGCCGTAGCCGCTTCCGTAGCCGTACCCATAGCCGTAGCCATAATCATAACCGTAGCTGTGGCGCATATCGAACCGGGTAATCACAGTGCCGATCAGCGTGGCGCGCGACACTTGCAGGCGCCGCACCGCGGCACGTATCAGCTTGGTCCGCACCTGGCCGGCGCCGACGATGAAGATCGTCGCTGCTATCGTGCTCGCCAATAACGGAGCGTCGGCAAGGCCCATCACCGGCGGGCTGTCGACCACGATCAGATCGAACACTTCGAGGCCGACCGACAGCAGCGACAATAGCCGAGAGGTGCCGAGCAAATCCGCGGCATTGGGTGGAATCGGACCGGACGCCATGAAGGCGAGGTTCGGCGTATCGGTCTGCTGCAACACCTCCGGCGGCTCGCAGGCACCCGTCAGGTAATTGGAGAGCCCGCTCGCATTTTCCAGGCCCAATCTCAGATGCAGCGTCGGCTTGCGCATGTCGGCGTCGACCAACAACACCTTGAGCCCGACATTGGCGAAATGCCGCGCTACCGTCAGCGCGGTGGTCGATTTGCCCTCGCCCGGTCCGGCGCTGGACACCAGCAAGGTCTTGGGCAGACCGCTTTCGGTGGCAAGCTGCAGGGCGGTGCAAAGCGAGCGGTACGCTTCCGAGGTATGTGAACGCGGATTCGCCAGCTCTGCATCGGTCGACCCGGCAGCGACTTTGGGGATGATGCCGAGTGTGACCAAGCCGGAAATCCGCTCGGCGTCCTCCGGCGAGCGCACCGTATCGTCGAGGTGCTCGAGCAGGAGCGCCAGCGCCAGCGCCAATCCGAGCCCGAACACCACAGACATGACGAGCGCGCGCGACAGGTTCGGCGACGACGGACCGCCAGGCAGCGTCGCCTTGTCGACGATGAAGACGTTATTGGCGCCAACTCCGCCGGCGACGTCGACCTCCTTGTAGCGCTGCAGCAGGCCGTCGTAGAGGGTCTGGTTGGTATCGACCTCGCGCTTGAGGATGTTGTACTGGATGCTGCGTTTCTGCAGGTCGAGCACGTCGCCTTTCAGCGACTCGATGCGGCGACGCATTTCCTGCTCTTCCTCCAACGAGGACTCGTAAGCCGCCTTGTAGGAGGCTTTGAGCGTCTTCAGCTCGGTCGCCAGCTGGCGGTCGATTTCGGCGATCTGGCTCGAGATTTGCAGCATCGCCGGATAGCTCGGCTTGAAGGTCTGCAGCTTTTCCTGATAATCCGCCTCCAGCGCATTGCGCTTTCCGCGCAGCCCCTCGATCGTGCCGTTGGAGAGGAGCTGCGGCAGATTGATCGCGGTCGCCGCATCCAGCTGCTTCGATAATTGCTCGTTCTTGATTCGCTCCGAGATGAGCGTGCTCAGTGCGGCGTTGGCGCTGGCCAGATTGGTCTCGGCGATTGACGCCTTGTTGTTGGTATCGACGATCTCCTCTTTTTGCGCGAAGTCGAGCAGTGTCTTCTGCGACTCCTCGAGGCGCAATTTCAAGGTCTTCAGCTGCTCCTCGAGAAACACCTTGGCGTAGGAATTGGCCTGGAACCGCTTGTCGAGATTGGAGGCGATGAAGGCGTCCGCATAAGCGGCGGCGATTTGCTGCGCCCGCCCCGGATTGGGATCAGAATAGTCGATATTGACCAGCCGCGAGCCGAGCACCGGCCGAACCACCCGGTTGCCGAGCACGATACCGGCCGCAGCATTTTCGCGCGCCGAGCGGGGCGGCGCCTGTCGGCTGGCGCCGCCGAAACCGAGCAGCCGGGCGATCGCATGCCGGATCGAAAAATCGCGCGGCGCAAAGAACGATTGATCGTCGGCGAGCTTGAGGCTCGAGGCGACGCGCTGGGCGATGCTCGGGCCGTTGAGCAGCTCGACCTGCGTGCGCATGAAGTCGCCGTAGGGTCCCTCGACCGGCGTCACGTCGCCGGCCTGGACGATCTTGGCGGTGTTGGGATCGATCTGGAGGCGGACGGTCGACGTATAGAGCGGCGTTTTCATCAGCGTACTGACGGTGCCGAGCACGATCGCGGCGCCGACGATGCTGACGATGAGCCACCGCCGCTTGATCAGAATGCGCAGGTAATCGTGCAGCGTCAGCC
>JASHXZ010000348.1 GCA_030043285.1 Xanthobacteraceae bacterium
GACGTCTCCACAGCCGGCAGTGGCCGATGACTGTCCGAACGGCGGCACGGTGCGGTTCGGCATCGAACCCTACGACACCGCGGCACGGCTGACGCCGATTTACGAGAAGGTCGGCAAGCTGATCAGCGACAAGATCGGCTGCAAGGTCGAAATCTATGTCGCGACCGGCTACAACGCTGAAATCGAAGCGATGCGCAACGGCAAGCTCGAAATCGGCGAGTTCGGGCCGCTCGGCTACGTGCTGGCGCACCAGGTGGCGAAGGCCGAAGCGGTCGCGGCGTTCGGCGGCGCGGACGGCAAGCCGGTGACATATTGGGCCAGCGTCGTGACTTATCCGGCATCCGGCATCAAGACGATCGCGGACCTTCGTGGACACTCATTTGCGTTTTCCGACGCGGCGTCCACGTCCGGCCACCTGTTTCCCGCTTACGGGCTGCGCAAGGCCGGACTAAACCCCGACAAGGACGTTAAAGCGATCTACGCGGGCAGCCACACCGCGTCGTTCGAGGCCATCTACAATCACAAGGTCGATGCCGGCGAGCTCAACAGCGAACAGCTGCAGTCGGCGACCCAGCGCGGCCATTATAAAGACGGCGACTTGGTGTTCCTGTGGAAGTCGGACCCGATCCCGACTGATCCGTTTGCGGTTCGCGGCGACATGCCCGAGACGCTGAAAAAGAAACTCACCGATGCGGTGCAGCATCTGGACCTGATGAGTCTCGCGCCCGCCGACCGCAAGATCCTGGTCGGCGATGGAATCACCCAGATCGTACCGCAAACCGATCAGTCCTATGACCTGATCCGCGACCTCGTGAAGACGCTCGACATCGATCTCAATAAGCTGAGCTGATCACTTCGGAGTACGCACCGATGCTGCGCGTGTGCGCGCTTTCGCTGCGCTATCCAAACGGCAAGCTCGCTCTGATCGACTTCGCGTTGGAGGTCGAGCCGGGCGAGCTGGTCGTTGTTCTGGGTGGCAATGGCAGCGGCAAGTCGACCCTTTTGCGCTGCATCACCCGGACCTTGAAGCCCAGTGCCGGTGAGGTCTGGCTCGGCGCCACCAACCTGTGCACGCTCGAAGGCGAAAAGCTGCGGCGGGCGCGGCTCGAGCTTGCGATGGTTTGGCAGCAGGCGAGCCTGATCCGCCGCAGCAGCGTGCTGAGCAATGTCGCAAGCGGGGCGCTCGGCCGTTATTCGACGTTTCGTACGGTGTGCCGCGGCCTGCCTGCCGCCGAACTCGATACGGCGCGTCACCATCTTGCCGACGTCGGGCTCGCCGCCTTGGCGGAGCAGCGCGCCGGCACGCTGTCAGGCGGCCAAGCCCAGCGCGTTGCGATTGCGCGCGCGCTGGCGCAGCATCCCCGCGTGCTGCTGGCGGACGAACCTGTTGCGAGCCTCGATCCGGAAGCCTCCGAGGAGATCATGCGCCTGTTGCAGCGGCTCGCGCGGTCGGAGCAGCTGGCCGTACTGTGCGTGTTGCATCAGATCGAGCTGGCCTACACCTACGCCGATCGCGTTGTCGGCATTCGTGACGGTCGCATCGCCTTCAACTTGCCGCGCAGCGAAGTCTCACGCGATGCGGTGCGCCGGCTCTATATCAGCGAGGCGGCATGAGCGCCGAGGTTGCGCAAGCCCGCGCGGCCGGTCCTGGCGGTGCGCGCGGGTGGAGCGATGCCGTCCGCCTGGCGCTCCGGTTCGTCATCCTGCTGCTCGCAATCGGCGTCGCGGTCCAAACATTCATCGTCGTCGAGGCGCGGCCGCAAGACCTCATTACCGGGGTCCACGGCATGGCCGACCTCATATGGCGCGCCATCCCGCCGGATTTTTCCAAGCTTTCGGCGGCGGCGTGGCCGACGCTGCAAACCATCGATATCGCGCTATTTGGCACATTCGTCGGCATCATCCTGGCGTTACCGCTCGCCCTGCTCGCCGCGGCCAACATGACGCCGTCGCGGCTCGCCTATTATGCCGCCCGCGCCGTCATCGGCTTTACGCGTGCGGTGCCGGACCTGGTCTGGGCGCTGCTATTCGTCACCGCGGTCGGGCTGGGGCCGTTTCCCGGCGGTTTGGCGCTTGGCGTTCACTCGGTCGGAATGCTGGGCCGGCTGTTCGCCGAAACGATCGAGCAAATGGACATGGCGCCGATCCAGGCGCTGCAGCTCACCGGCGCGCGCCGCATTCAGGTTTTCAGCCACGGCATCATCCCCGGCATCCTGCCCGCGCTGTTGGGCATCAGCCTCTATCGCCTGGACGAAAACATACGATCTTCGCTCGTGCTCGGCTTTGTCGGGGCGGGCGGCATCGGCTTTCAATTGCTGACAGCGATGAATCTTTTTCAATACCAGGAGGTTTCGCTGCTGCTGATCATCATATTCGTGATCGTGCTCGGTGCGGAACGAGTTTCTGCAGCGCTGCGCGAACGCCTGAGCTGAACAAGTGATGACTTGCCGCTTCAGTGCGACAGCGCGCGAGAGACGTCGATCGCGTAGAAAACGCAGAGCGCAAGGCTCGCCCAGACCGCCGCGCTGAAATAAAGCGACATCCAGGGAATCTCGCCTCTCCATTCGGCAAGGTCGTGCGTCACGACCCAGCGCGTACTCACGTCCCTCAGGCCATCGAGCGGTCTCAGTCGCCTGCCGCCATCGGCAAGCGTTGCCCGCCATCGGCTCACGTACATCGGCACATCGACAGACACCAGAAACGTCAGATAGCCTGCGATTCCAACGATCGCGACGGCGAGGATCGCCCGAACCGGACCATCAAAATCCGGCAACACCCGGCCGAGACCAATGCCGACCGCCAGGAAAGCAACGGCCCATATCGAATTTTCGATCGCGCTGCCCAGGTAGTCGGTGGTCAGCACCGCATACCATGAGAAACATTCAGCGATGAGAATGAGCGGCGTGACCGCCCAGGCGATGTTTATGGTCGTTTCCGCTCCCGTCATCGTACCGAGTTGATGCAACACGATGGCCCACTGCATCACGAAGCAGACCTCGGCGACGGTTGCCACCAAACGCCCGACGACAACGCTCGACAGCCATGTGTCGAACAGGCAGATGCGTTGCACGTCGGCGCGCGGCAGCAACGACCTGAATGCGCAGCCGAAGACATAGGCGGCGCAAAGGAAGAGCATGACCTCGATACCGGACGCGCCGTCGAGACGGCCGGCCGGCCGGCCGTGGAGCTGGTCGTAAAGCAGGAACCAAACGGCGATGTTCGCGCCGCTGACCAGGGTCAACAGACTCCACCACCAGGCCAGCGGATTCGACCAAGCCAGCGAACCTGGCCGGGCCTGCCATTCCACGCTCATGGGCCGCACTCTGTATGTCGCCGAACTGACATTTAGCCGTAGTAATAGTGTCATGCAAATGTGCATCGGCGCTAGTGGCACAAGGTGGACGGCGGCCGGGTTCTCGGTCGTCGGGGGTCTGGTCGAACCACGCCAGAGGCACGTTCGGCTCGCAGGTGGCCGGGTCGGCGAGATCCACGCGTTCCATTCCCCTCGGCAGGATGGTTCGCGAAAGTAAAAGTTAAAGTTGTATTGCCGTCAAAAAAGGCGGGCAGTCCGGCACCGGCTCAGTTTGAAATCCCGAGCTGATCGCCGGTCTCCAAAATCAAATTGAAACAGTGCCAGCGGGTCATTCCCGCGGGACGTTTTGGCTTATTTTCGCTCGGAATGTTTCATCGCGTCGCAGGCACTAGACAGAATCGAGCATAATTTGCGATAATCGCCGACAAACTCCTGGTTGCAGTTCGAGGAATGCCGGTCATGGCCATAATCCCCTACGACGATCGCGACGGTAGCATCTGGCTCGATGGCAAGCTCATGCCGTGGCGGGACGCCAAAATCCATGTCCTGACGCATGGGCTTCATTATGCAAGCTGCGTCTTCGAGGGTGAGAAGATTTATAACGGCCAGATCTTCAAGCTGCGTGAGCACAGCCAGCGGCTCATCGATTCGGGCCGCATCCTCGATTTCGAAATCCCGTGGACGGCCGAGCAGATCGCAAAGGCCTCGATCGCCACCGTGAAGGCCCAAGGCCTGCAGCAAGGCTATGTCCGGCCGGTGGCTTGGCGCGGACCAGAGCAGATGGGCGTCGCGGCGCAGGCGACCAAGGTCCATGTGGCGATCGCGGCGTGGGATTGGGGCACGTATTTCACGGCCGAAGCGCGTTTCAAAGGGCTTCGCATGAGCTGGGCCAAATGGGCGAGGCCCGCGCCCAACACCGCGCCGACGGCGGCCAAGACTGCCGGCGGTTACATGATCTGCACGCTCTCCAAGCACGCGGCCGAGGCCGAAGGGTATGACGACGCGCTCATGCTCGATTGGCGCGGCCGGGTCGCCGAAGCGACCGGCGCGAATGTGTTTCTGGTGATCGACGGCGAACTGCACACGCCGACGCCCGACTGTTTTCTCAATGGCATCACCCGGCAGACGGTCATGGGCCTCGCCCGAGCCCGTCGGATCAAGGTGGTAGAGCGCACGATCATGCCGGAAGAGCTGGCCAAGGCGCAGGAGGTGTTCCTCACGGGCACGGCCTCCGAAATCACGCCGGTGCGCGAGATCGGCGAGTACAAATTCACGCCCGGCACGGTCTGCCGGATGCTGATCGAGGATTTCAATCGTCTGACGCAGGCGGAGACCGCGGCGCAGGCCGCCTAAGTCACTCGGCGCTCCGGGCCGCTTGGCTACAGCCTCGTCCGCCGTCTGCGCCGCGGCTCAGCGCTCGCCGCGCAGCATTTCTTCGAGCTTTCCGTTGGCTGACAACGCAGTCCGACGCCAACCGATCTCTACCGCCGAATTCCCTGCTAACAGGGAAAAATACAAGGAAATTTGCGAAAACAGGCCATAGCGGCATCCACGCGCGCCGGCGAATCCCTACGGAGTCGAACAACGGTGCAATGGGGCCCAGCATCTCGCCGCAGAGGAAAAATCAATGAGCATCACCCACCTTATCCGGTTGGCTTCCGTCCGGCTGATCAGCGCCGTAGCCGCCCTGACAGTTATTGCGGGCGCGGCGTTCGCCGCAGGCCCGTACGACATCAATGTGGTTTTGCCGCTCACCGGTAACGCAGCGTTCGTCGGACAGGGCCAGAAGGACGCGTTGTCGGCACTCGCGGATCAGATCAACAGCACTGGCGGAATAGGCGGCAGCAACCTCAATTTCCTGTTCCACGACGATCAATCGCAGCCCCAGGTCGCTGTCCAGCTCACCAATCAGGCGCTCGGCTCGAAGCCGGCCGTCGTGATGGGGTCAAGTCTGGTTGCGATGTGTCTGGCGATGGCGCCGCTGATGGCGAATGGACCGGTGCAGTATTGCCTGTCACCGGGCATCCATCCGAAGCCGGACAGCTACGTGTTCTCCACGAGCTCCTCATCGACGGATCAGATCGCGGCGGTGGTGCGATATTTCCGGATGAAGGGCTGGACCAAGATCGCCACGCTGATGACCACCGACGCCAGCGGCCAGGACGGCGACCGCTCGGTCGCCGACGTGCTGCAATATCCCGAGAACAAGGGCACGATGCAGGTCGTCATCCGCGAGCATTTCAATCCCTCGGATGTTTCGGTGGCGGCGCAAATGACGCGCATCAAAGGCTCGGGCGCGCAGGCGATCATCGCCTGGACCACCGGTGCACCGGCGGCGACCGTGTTTCGCAGCATGGCGCAAGAGGCGATCGACCTGCCGGTAGCGCCGACCAGCGGCAATCAAACCTTCGCCGCCATGAAGCAATGGCAGTCGTTCTTGCCGAAACAGCTGATCCTGGCTTCGGCGCTTTATCCGCCGCATCCGGCGAGCGTGAAGCTCGATCCGCGCGTCGACAGCGCCCAGCAGTCCATGTACGCCACATTGCAGAAGCATGGGCTCAAAGCCGACAACATGGTGGCGACGTCATGGGACGCCGGCCTGATCGTGGTCGCGGCGCTGCGCAAGCTCGGCGCCGGCGCGACGGCTGCGCAGTTGCGGGACTATATCGCGGGGCTCACCGACTTTCCTGGCGTCGACGGCATCTACGACTTCAAGAAATATCCGCAACGCGGTGTCGGCCCGGATGCGTCGATCGTGACGGCTTATGATGCGAAGACGCAGGCCTGGGTGTGGCTGTCGCAACCGGGCGGAGCTCCGCTCGGCCAATAAGCTTCCGGGAAGTTACGAGCGGACGCTATCGCTGCCGCGGCCCAGGATGGGTGCGAGGCCGCGCACAAGGTCCTTGCGGCGCAGACGTGCGCCCTCATCGTCGCCACTCGCGGAGCCGGCGCCGACGCCGAGATAGCGTTCGGCGATGGCTGGGTCGTTGAGCAGCTCCTGTCCCGTTCCCTCGAGCACGACGCGCCCCATCTCGATCACATAGGCCCGGTCGGCAATCGCAAGGCTCATGCGCGCATTCTGTTCCGACAACAGAACGGCAAGCCCGCGCTGGCGGAAGCCGGCGATCAGTTGAAAGATCTGACTGACCAAAACCGGCGACAGGCCGAGCGAGGGTTCGTCGAGCACGACGAGCCGCGGCTCCACCATCAACGCGCGGGCGATCGCCAGCATCTGCTGCTGGCCGCCCGACAGGTTGCCCGCCATCGCGGTCATGCGTTCCTCAAGAACAGGGAAATGACGCCCGATCTCGGCAATGCGGGAATGAATGGCCGCGGAGCCGAGTCGCCGCCGCTGCGTGAACACGGCCAGTCGCAAATTGTCCTCGACGGTCAGGCCGCCGATGATCTGGCGACCCTCCGGCACCTGCGCGATGCCGCGCGCGATGCGTTCATGCGCCGAGACTCGATTGATTTCCCGGCCTTCGAACAGAATACGCCCGCGCGACGGCGACAGCACGCCGGCGAGCGTCTTGGCGAGCGTCGTCTTGCCCGCACCGTTCGCGCCGATCAGCGCGACGATCTCGCCGGCTGCGACGCGCAAGCTGACGCCGTGAAGCACCTCGGCAGCGCCATAGCCGGCGCAGAGACTCTGGATTTCAAGCATCATTCATTCCATTTGCGCACCGAGATAAGCCTCGACGACACGCGCGTCGCGTTGGACCTCCGCCGGTGCGCCGCGGGCAATGAGGCGGCCGAGATCGAGCACGATGACGTCATCGGCCACGTCCATGACAAGCGACATGTTGTGCTCGACAACCAGAATGGTGATGCCGTTGTCGCGAATGGCGCGCAACAGCGAGGCGAATTCCGCCGTCTCCGCGTCGGTGAGGCCGGCGGCGGGTTCGTCGAGCAGCAGCATGCGCGGTCGCGCCATCAATGCGCGACAGACTTCGACCAGCTTCTGGGCTCCCATGGGCAGGCTGGTAGCGGCGGCCGCGCTGAATGCCGATAGACCGACGAGATCGAGCAGCGCCTGCGCTTCGGCGGCAAGTTCTCGCTCCTCCTGGCGCGCACCGGGTAGCCACAGCATCTGGCGGACGCCGTGTGAGCGAACGCGGCGATGCGCCCCCGCGAGCACGTTGTCGAGTGTCGTCATGCCGGGAAAGACCCGCGCGGTCTGAAATGTGCGCTGGAGCCCGAGGCGGGCGATCTTCTCCGGCGCAAGCCCGGCCAGGGACGCCCCGTAGAAGCGCGCCTGCCCGGCGTCGGCGGGATAGAAATTGGTGATGAGGTTGAACAGCGTCGTTTTGCCGGCGCCGTTCGGTCCGATCAGCGCCGCCACGCTGCCGTCAGCTACCGTGAACGACACGTCTTCGACCGCGTGCACGCCACCGAAGGTTTTGACAAATCCGTCCACGGTGAGGGCTGGCGCGTTCATGGCAGCTTGTCCGCTGCGGCCGTTGGGGCAAAAGTCTCCATGAGCGCGCCGGCCAATCTTGAAACCAACCACGCCCCGCGCCCGAGCAATCCCTCCGGCAGATACCGAAAGACGATGACCAGGATGGCGCCTTCGGCGAGCGTCTTGTAGAGCGCCAGTGGCTGAAACAATGTCGGCAGCAGCGTGATCAGCGCCGCGCCAATCAGGCCGCCGATGAGCGTGCCATCGCCGCCAAGGATCAGCATCGCGATCAGTTCGAACGACCGCGGGGTCGCGACCATCTCGGGCGAAAGAAAATGAAAATCGAAGGCATAGAGGCTGCCTGACAGCGAACCGAGCACCGCCGCAATGGCGAAGGCGGCCATCTTATGCGCGGGCACGTTGATGCCGAGCGCCGCAGCCGCGGTCTGGTCCGTGCGGATCGCCTGCAGCGCGCGGCCGAAGCTCGAGCGCATGCCACCAAGCAGCACGAGCACGATGACGACGATCAAAGCGAGCGTGAAGAAATACATCGCCGTCGGACTGGCGAGCACCAGCGGGCCGATCGCGAACGAGGGGATACCGACCAAGCCGGACGGACCGCCGGTCAGATCGGTCAGGCCGACAGTGAGCGAATCGACCAGCAGGCCGAACGCCAGCGTGGCGAGCGCCAGATAGGCGCCGCGCAGCCGCATGGTCACCAGCGAGAGCACGAGCGCACAGGCGAGCGATAGAGCGATTCCCGCAGACGTTGCTGCCAACGGAGGCACGCCGTAAGTCGTCGCCAGGATCGCGGACGTATAGCCGCCGATTGCCATGAACGCCGCCTGGCCCAGGCTGACCTGGCCGGCATAGCCCATGAGGACGTCGAGCCCGAGCACGCTGATGAAGAGGATCAGGGTGATGACCAGCGAACTCATCAGTCCGCCGTCGTTGATCACCCAGGGAATGGCCGCGAGAGCGATCACCAACGCGATCCCGGCCAGCGCCGGCCCGTGCCCACGGAAATCCACGATAGCGCGGTGCACCCGCACGTCTTCGCGCACGTCGTGGCGCCGGGCACGCCGCGGCGCGAACAGCCCCTGCGGACGCCACAGCAGCGTGATGATCAGTAGCCCGAGCGCAACGCCATCGGCGAACAGCGAAGACACATAGCCGGCGGCAAGCTGCTCGGTCACGCCGAGAAAAAGCCCGCCCGCAACAGGTCCGATAAACGAGCTGGTGCCGCCGACCACCACGGCAATGAAGCCGGCATTGGTAAAGAAGCTGCCGGTGTCGAACTGGAACGACATCAGCGGCGCCACCGCGATGCCGCCGAGTGCGGCAATCATGGCGGAGATTCCGTAGCTCATCAGCGTCATGCGCGGCACGTCGATGCCCATGATCTGCGCCGCCATGGGGTTTTCGGCGCACGCGGCGAGCGCCTTGCCGAGCGCGGTTCGGCCCATCACGAACCACGTGGCGAGAATGACAATTGCAGAGATGCCGGCGATCCACAGTCCCTGCGTCGGGACGAGCACGCCGAAAATATCGAGCGGCCGCTCGCCGGAAAAAGTCGGGGTTGCGTAGGGCTGACTGCCCCACAGCACCAACGTCAGTCCTTCAATGAAGGTGAGCAGGCCTGCGGTGAGCATCAGCATGCTGCTGTTCGGCAGATAGGCCAGGCCCGGCACGAAGGTGGTGCGCGCTATCACGAGTCCAAAGACTGTCGTGCCAGCGACCGCCGCCAGGATGGCGAGCGGCATCGGCCAGTTGAAGGTGACCTGGAAGGTGTAGCCGAGCAGCGCGCCAAAGATGCAGAAGGCGCCCTGCGCCAGATTGATGATCCCGGTGACGCGGTAGATCAGCGACAGGCCGAGCGCGATCAAGGCGAACACGCAGCCCTGCACGATGCCGCCGATGATGATCTGAACCGCCTGATCCACGCTGCTGCGCCGTTCGTTTTCAGTATCGGGACTTGCCCGGATAACGTTGCTTCGGCTCGCTTGGCAGCGCAATCCCACGTAATGGCCATCTTGTCACGGCCACTGTCTGCAGGCGAACGCTGTCCGGCACGGCGGCAGAGTGCCACGCCCACCATCGTTGCTGGGCCGAGCGGCCGCCTCTAGTCTGGCGGGTCGAGAAAGGCTGAGCCGAACCGCCGTCGAAATCGACAGGCGGCGCGACAGCCGCGCGAGGAGCTTACCGATGAAGACTAAAGCCTTGTTGCCGTGCGTGCTGGCCGTCGTACCCCTTGCGCTGGGGATGATCGGATCGGCGCCGGCTCGCGCCGCCGAGCCCTACCAGATCAATGTGGTAGTGCCGTTGACCGGCTCCGGCGCATTTCTGGGCCAAGGCGAAAAACAGGCGCTCGAACTGGCGCAAAAGTCCGTCAACGATGCAGGCGGGATCAAGGGTCGGCCGCTGCAATTCATTTTCCAGGACGACCAATCGAATCCGCAGGTCGGCGTGCAGCTCGCGAGCGGCATCGTGGCAAAGAAGCCGGCGGTGATCCTGGGCTCTTCACTGGTCGCGGTCTGTCGGGCGATCGCTCCGCTGATGAAGAACGGCGGTCCGGTCCATTACTGCTTTTCACCAGGTCTGCATCCGCCGCCAGGGAGCTATTCATTTACCGCCAGCGTGTCGACCTATGACCTCGCTGATTTGGCCATCCGTTATTTTCGGCAGAAGGGTTGGACTCGCCTCGCCTTCCTGTTCAGCGCCGACGCCACCGGTCAGGATGCCGAGAACGGCTTCGACAAGATTTTGGCGATGCCGGAAAATAAGGACATGAAAGTTGTCGCCAAGACGCACTTCAACATCACCGATGTGAGCGTCGCGGCACAAATCGAGAGCATCAAGGCGGCGCAGCCGCAGGCGTTTGTCGCCTGGAGTACCGGCACGCCGATTGCCACCGTCTTCCGCGGCATGATTCAAGCCAACTTGAACGTGCCGATGGCGACGACCGACGGCAACATGACGTACGAGCAGATGAAGAGCTACGCTTCGTTTCTGCCCGAGCAGCTCTACATTCCGGCCGGCCAGTACGTCATCCGCGATCCCTCGCTGGTGCCGCCGGCGGTCGCCAAGGAGCAAGTCGAATTTAATAGCGTTTATGACGGCGCCAAGCTCAAGCCCGACGAACCGTCGGAGCTTGCCTGGCAACCGGCGATGGTCGTCATCCACGCCTTGCAGACCCTTGGGCCGGATGCCAGCGCCGAGCAAATCCGCAATTTCATCGCCAATCTGGAAAATTACCCGAGCATCGACGGCATGTTGAATTTCAAAACGGTGCCGCAGCGCGGGCTCTCGGTCGACAACGCCGTCATGACGCTGTGGAGCAAGCAAAACCGGGTCTGGCAGGTGGTGAGCAAGCCCGGCGGTGCGCCGCTGCCTTGATGGCCGGCGCAGTGGGGACGTGTCGGCTTAAGCCGGCGGCGGACGCAACCACTAACCGCCGAGTCGGCTCGCCTCCTTCAGCCGTAGCGACCTACTCCGCTGGAGTCGCCGCCGCCAGCACCTCACGATGGCCTGTGAGCGCCGGCGCCAGGGCCGGGTAGCGGCTGAGCGCGAACAAGAATACCGCGACGATCAGATAGGCGACTGCTACCGTCGGCGTCACCGCGATGCCGACCGCCTGCCCGTGCATGAAGCCAAAGAAAGTGAGCACTGCGCCGGCGAGCGCAAAGGCGGCGGCATTGACGAACTTCTTGTCGATCACATTGGCGCCTACGGCGGCAAGCACCAAACCGGTGAGAATAGCGCCACCGCCCATGATCTGCAGCCCCGGATAGAGCACGCCGACATTGGCGAGGTTGTCGAAGCCGAGTTTCGCAGCATCGGTCCCGGCAACCTGCAGCGCACCGTCCATCAGCGTCTTGGCCCAGGCCGCCACGTGCGGCGCCAGCGCCAGCACGATCGCCGGCGCGTGAAGCTTCGGCGTCGTCTGGAAGGCCTGCGCGCCGATCAGCATGCCGATGTAGAGCAGGATTGGCGAGATGGCGACGACCGGCACGACCGCCAGCAGGAGTGCGATCACACCGAACCACGACAGCACGATCACCATGAGGCCGGTGGCGGCTGAATAACCGATGCGGCCGCCCATCCCCTTCCAACCGGGATGGCCGATGTAAACCGCGTTGATGTAGGGATTGCCCATCAGGCAACCGATCAGGCTGACGATGCCATCGGCCGTCAGCACGCGCGTGGTCGGGTAGGGATCGCCGGCCGCTTCCGCGCTCTCGACGTTGTCCATGGCCTCGACCAGATCGTAGATGCCGAACGGCACCGCGGTGACGAGGATGATGCCGAGATATTTGAAGCCCGCGAACACGTGACCGAAGGCCGGAAGCGGCACATTGAAGCCGAAATTAGAAAAGGCATCGACCACGCCCTTGCTGGTCAGTCCGCCGTAGCCGAGCCCGAGCAGGTTCGAACCCCAAGCGATGAGCATGCCGACGGCAATGGCGACGAGCCCGGCGGGAACGCCGAACGGATATTTGAAGCCGCCGAGCCAGTTCACCATGATAATGGCGAGACAAGTGAACCCGATCACCGGAGTCATGAAGATTTGCAGCGCCGGCGTCATGGAGATGAAGGTGATCGATACTCCGGCGAGGGTGCCGAGCAGCGCAGCGCGCGGAGTGATCTTCCGGATAATCGGAGCGATGAAGCCGCCAATCATCAGGATGAAGCTCTGGAAGAACACCCAAACGAGCCCGGCTTCCCAGGCCTGGATGGGGTCGTTGGTGGCGAGCTTGATGGGCAGCATGACGACCAGCGTGACGATGAACATGTGCGGCACGCTGATGCCCGACGGCAACGCGCAGACGTCGTCGCGACCGGTCCGCTTCGCCAGCCGATAGGCGAGATAGGCGTAGTACATGGTCGACAGGAACATCATCAGGCCCATCGCCGGCAGGATGCGGCCGAACACGATGGCGTCAGGCATTTTCAGCACGAAGCGCAATAGAATGGTCAGCGTCAGCATGTTGACCAAAATATTGGTGCCAAAGCCGAAGAACGCATTCCAGTCGCCGGGCGACCACAAACGCGGCCGAAAATCTGCCTTGGCTGTCATGGTGGTCATCGCAGGCTCCCGTTCTGCTGCTCGCGGCCGTTCATCAAATTGCGACCCGCTTGGTGCCGCGCCTGGACAAGACCGCGAGCGCGTCAACCAGCGGAGGCGACGGCGCGACTGAACCAAAAATGCCGCCCTGCGCCTTGATCATGGCCAAGCCCGCTTCGTGGAATTTCGGAAAATAGGAAGCGCAGCAATCGGCCAGCACGATGCAGCGGAAGCCCCGGTCGTTGGCCTCGCGCACCGTCGTGTTGACGCACACTTCGGTCGTGACGCCGCAAACGAACAATGTGTCGATGCCGCGGTTGCGCAGCATGAGTTCCAGATCGGTCTGGTAGAACGCGCCCTTGCCGGGCTTGTCGATCACTGGTTCGTCGCGCAGCGGATAAAGTTCGGGAACGATGTCGTGGCCCGGTTCGCCGCGAATGAGAATGCGGCCCATTGGTCCAGGCGCGCCGATGCGGTTTCTGGGATCGCCGCGGTGAAGTTTGAGCGGCGGCGCGTCGGACAGATCGGGCCGATGGCCTTCGCGCGTATGGATGACCAGCATGCCGAGTTCGCGCGCGGTGCCGAGCATCGCCTGGCACGGCGCCACCGCGCCGCGCAGGCGTGTAACGTCATTGCCCAGCGCTTCGCCAAAGCCGCCGGCTTCGAGGAAGTCGCGCTGCATGTCGATGATCAACAACGCCGCGTTGTCGGTATCGACGATTAGCGACGCCGGTTCAGCCTCGATCTTGACGCGCGGCACGCCCGCTCTCCCGCTCGATCTCTGCTGGTAGTGGTGCAAGATCGGGGCCAGCGGAAATTGGCCTTTCCTGCGGCATACGACGCACGAATGCCTGTTTATTGAGCTTCGGCTGCACAAGAAAGGCATGAGCGTCCAGTCGCCGACTGTATAAGCCGAGCTGGAATCGCAGGAGAATAATGGCTTAAATCAAGGCGGCAGCGGGCTGTCGGTGGCACGCGGCTTGCGGGGAAGTGCCCTGTCATCTTGCCCCGGGATTTCTGCAGCAGTGAAACGTAGAGCAAAGCCAAAACCGAACGCCATGCGCCTCAAGCCCGGCAGCAAGCGCGCGACGTCTGGTGCGCGCCACGCGCCGGCTGAGACGCCGAGCGACTTTCTTGATCTGCTGATTGCCGGGGGCACGCAGGCGCTGGGCCTGACGATCGATCCGGCCTGGCACAGCAGTATCAAGTTCAATCTCGGACTGGTCCTGCGACTTGCGGCGCTGTTCGACAGTTTTCCGCTTGCCGATGACGCC
>JASHXZ010000349.1 GCA_030043285.1 Xanthobacteraceae bacterium
AATTGCCCCCAAGAAAAACTGCGACGCCACGATGCCGTAAGGATCGCGCGCAACGCGACTTCGTTTCGACGAAAGCTCGCCAGCCAGGGTGCGATGACTCACGCGGAATCAATGCGCGGCGTCGCTCTGGCGAGGGGTACGAAGAAGCCGTCGAGGTTCGGCCGCTGCGAATACTATTGCCGGCAATTCAAAAGCCACGTCAGAGCGATAGCGGCAGCTCCAATCGTTCCGCATAGATTCTGTCCCGGTGCTCGAACAAGATCGGATCCAAGGCAGCTTCGATCTGCGCATCGCGCCACTCGAGCGCGGCGCGCATCGTTGCGTCCATTTGGCATTGTCCGGGCGGCAGCGGCGAAAGCATCGCCATACAGGTGGCGCTGTAGATATCGACCGCGGTGAATGCATCGCCGACGTAATAGCGGCTTCCGACCCGCCGCTGTTCCCTCAATCGCGACGCCAGCATGTGCAACACGTCCGCCGTGCGGCTCCCGGCGTTGGCACCGGCCCCCGGGCTATAGCCGTATTTTTTGGCTAGATATTTGGCGATGCGCCCGGGAAAGCCGCCGTTGCTGTCGAGCCCGGCGTGGATCAACTGCAACCGACGTGACCAGGCCAGCCCCTGCTCGCCGCAAATCTCGTGCGCCAATCCGAAGACAAGCGCGCGGTCTGCTGCGTCGTTCGGCAGCAAAGAAGGGTTCGGAGCAAGGCGCTCTGCCAGCAGCAGAATTTCGGCCCAGCCGGCGCGCGGGCGTTCGTCGTTGTACACCAGGACCGGCCCGCTGCGCTGACCGGCCCACTGTGCCAGCGGCTCGCTGTCGTAAACCAGCCGCACTGCGGCCCACTCTATATCCTTGACGTGAAGAATGCCCTTGGCGGCCTCGCCCCAAGGGCTCGGCACGCCGCCGACCACCACCATGCGGACGCCGCTTTGCTTGATTGCCTCATCGACACTCACATACTGAAACGGCATATTGCCTCCCGAGCGAAGATGAGGCGGAAACCTCTCTGCGGTGACCGAAGCGACATCTTGAGCCTAACCTGATTGCGACTCGCTTGTCCTGCCCGATATCATGACGAATCGGCGGGCAAGGTACTTTGGTCGCGAACGCCTCCCAGAGACGACTCGCTACGGACTGTTCAAGCGCTTGCAGCATCCCGATGGCTCTCTTCTGCTGAGGCTTCCGCTTTACGGCCTCACGTTATCGCTCAGCCATTCGATTGCGGCCTGAACGCCGCCTTGGCCGTGCGCGACGCCGAGCGCGCGAAGCCCGGTCTCGACGACGCCCAGCGTGCCCAGGATCATGGGCGCGTTGACATGGCCCATGTGGGCGATGCGAAACGCCTTGCCGTTCAGCGGTCCGAGCCCACGGCCGAGGACCACGCCGCATTTGCTGTCGCAATATTCGCGCAAGGCATTGGGGTTGCAGCCGTCGGCCATCAGCACCGTGGTCACCGTATCGGAACGCTCGGCAGCTTCGATGATGTTGAAGTCGATCACGTTGCTTTTCTTCCACACCGTAACGGCGCGGCGGACCGCCTCGGCCAGGAGCTGATGGCGGCGGAAGGCGTTGTCGAGCCCTTCGGCAAACAGCATGTCGAGCGCCTGGCGCAGCGCGAACATCAGATGCATTGGCGGTGTGCCGGCATATTTCTGATAATGGGAATCGCCGTCGCGCACGCTCCAATCCCAATAAGGCGTACGCAGACCGGCCTTGCGGTGGGCATCGCGGGCGCGTGAGCCGGCGGCGACAAAGCCGAGCCCGGGCGGCGTCATCAGTCCTTTCTGCGATCCCGCCACGGCGACATCAATGCCCCAGGCGTCCATGGCGAATGGCATGCAGCCCAACGACGCGACGGTGTCGACCATGAGCAACGCGTCGTGCTGTGCAGCTCTCAAGGCCTGCCCGATCGCAGCAATGTCGTTCACAACGCCTGTGCTGGTGTCGATCTGCAGGGCGAGAATCGCCTTGATGGTCCCGCCCCCATCCTGGCGCAGCCGCCGCTCGACCTCGGCCGGGTGCACCGCATGGCGCCAGTCGCCCTTGAGAACCTCGACCTCCAGGCCGAGCCGCGCGGCGGTGTCGCCCCAATCGACGGCAAATTTGCCGCTCTCCAACGCAAGGACCTTGTCGCCCCGGGACAGAACATTGCTCAGCGCCGCTTCCCATGCGCCGTGCCCGTTGGCGATATAGATATAACAGTGCCCTTCGGTCGCAAACAGTCGTCCTAGATCGCGCAGTAAACTGTCGGTCAGGGCGATCAGCGGCTTCGAATAAATCTCCATCGCTGGGCGCTGCATGGCCTGCAGCACCTCGTCGGGAATTGTAGTCGGTCCCGGTACGGCGAGGAATTCGCGGCCGGCGCGCACGCTCATGTTTTGCTCCTGGCGATCCGCTGCTTCGCCGTCGCGAGCCACCTTCCACGGACCGGAATGAACGAAGCTTACGGTACAAATGACCGCCGGTTGGCTCAACGCTTAGCCCGTCCTTACCAAATTCCCGGCACCAGGCGCCAGCGCACCCTCCCCGCATACGCCTCATAGCCTGGCAGCTCGGCCCGCAGGACGCGGTCTTCTGTGACCGCGCGATAAACAAGAAACGGCAGGCCGAAGATGACAAAGATCGCAGTTGCGAGCCAGGAGCAGAGCGTCGGTCCGCTGCAAAGGACGATGACGATGCCGCCGAGGTAGCCGGGATGCCGGATGTAGGCGTAAGGGCCGCTGGCGACAACGTGCTGCCCGCGGTCCGCCTGGATGCGCACGATGGACGAGAAGAAGCGGTTGACCGTCATGGCCCAGAAGACGAACGCATAACTCGCCGCCAGGCCAATGAGGCTCAGGCCTTGTAGCCACGGCGGAACATCGTCGCTCCAATGAAAGCGCCCGCGATCAAGGCCGGCGATGACAAGGGCGGCAAGGAGCACGACGACGGACAGCCGCAGTCCGAGCGGTGGCTTTTGCCCGCCCGGCCGCATGCGTTCGCGCACGAGATCAGGGGGCAGCAACACGAACGAAGCAACGATCCCCGCCAGCTGGATGGCGAGAAAGAGCCAAAAGTTGAATATGGCAATGGTGCCGGCCGAAACGAACAGCGCGACGGCCGCGATGAGCAGGAACAAAGCCGATTGGATGTAGGCGGAGCTCGGCACGTCGGTCTCCAGGGCGTACGGTTCGGCCCAGTTAGTAATGTATTTTTGCGGCGTCTCGGCGGCATTGGAACCAAGCCGGCGACGGTTCGTTGGAACACCGACGTCTGGGCGCCGCGGCAACAGGCGTGGGCGCCCTCCCCCATTCAGCTTGCTCCTTCGCGAGGTGATGCCGTGAATAAAGTCCGAGCCCTCGATACGCGCCGCAAGGCGAGCCCTGCCCTTGACACACCAACCGATCTTTCTTCGGAAGCCGTCGGCGAGATTTCGAAGAAGCTCAACGTCGTCCTGGCTGACGTCTTCGCGCTCTATTTGAAAACCAAGAATTTCCACTGGCACATGAGCGGGCCGCATTTCCGCGATTATCACCTTCTGCTCGACGAGCAGTCGGAGCAGATTTTTGCGATCACCGACGATATTGCCGAGCGGGTTCGCAAGATCGGTGGACTGACGCTGCGCTCGATCGGCAACATCGCGCGGCTGCAGACGCTCGAGGACAATGACGAGAACTTCGTGCCGGCGCTCGACATGCTGCGAGAATTGATGAACGACAACAAAGCCTTGGTCGCCTCGATGCGCGAGGCCCATGAGATTACCGAAAAGCACGAGGATGTCGCCACGACCAGCCTTCTGGAGAACTGGATCGACGAGGCCGAGCGGCGCACCTGGTTCCTGTTCGAAGCGACTCGCGCCTATAAAGCCGATTAATAACGCCGGCTTTCCGATCGACGCCGCGGCAGTCGCGGCCGATTTTCCGCTCTGGTAGGGTTCGCGACGTTTTCCGCGAACCTGCCAGGATGTTGCATGACCCCTTCCCGCGATATCGGCCGGCTGATCGAGATCATGGCGGCGCTGCGCACGCCCGGCACCGGCTGTCCATGGGACTTGGCGCAGGATTTTTCCACTATTGCGCCCTACACGCTGGAAGAGGCCTACGAAGTCGCCGACGCCATTGCGCGCCGCGACCTCACGGATCTGAAGGACGAGCTCGGCGACCTGTTGCTTCAGGTCGTGTTTCACGCCCGCATGGCCGAGGAACAGGGCGCGTTCGACTTCAGCGACG
>JASHXZ010000350.1 GCA_030043285.1 Xanthobacteraceae bacterium
GCGGTTCCACCAGCCGCCGCCGAGCGCCTGGAACAAAGCCGCGGTGTCGGCATAGCGCGCGGCTTCGGCCTGCACCACCGCGAGCCGCGCCTGGGAGTAGCTGCGCTGCGAATTGAGCAGCGTCAAATAGGCGATGGCGCCGAGCTTATATTGGCCGCGGGCAAGATCGAGCGTGTCGGAGGCGGCATGGAACGCTGCGACCTGTGCCTTCAGGGTGGCGGCGTCGAGCTGCAGCGCCCGCAACGAATCGGCCACGTTCTGGAACGCCGTGAGCACGGTGGTGCGGTATTGCGCCTCGGCCTGGTCATAGGCGGCGCGGGCGGCGCGCTCCTGGTGCAGCAGCGTGAAGCCATGAAAGATCGGCTGGGTGCCGCTTGCCGCCGCGCTCCAGATGATCGTGCCCGGCGTGAACAACGTCGCGGTGGTCAACGCCGCGCTGCCGTATTCGCCGGTGAGGTTGAACTGCGGCAGACGCGCCGCGACCGCAACGCCGATCTGGGCACTGGCCTGATGCAGCTGCGCTTCCGCCGCGCGCACGTCGGGGCGCTGCTGCACGAGCTGCGACGGCAGGGTCAGCGGCAAATTGCGCGGCAGCTGCAACGTCGCCAAGCTGACGCCGTCGCGCAGCCGCACGTCGGGCAAACGGCCGATCAGGGCGAGCAGTATATGCTCTTCCTGCTCCAACTGCTTTTGCAGCGGCGGCAAGGTGGCTTCCGTCGTCGCCACTTCCGACTCTTGGGTCAGCACGTCGGTGCGCGTGGCTGAGCCAAGATCAAACTGCTGGCGCACGACATTGAGCTGGTCGGACTCGATGTTGATGATGTCGCGGGTGGCGACGATCTGGCCGCGCAGCGAGGCTTCCTGCACCACCGCGGTGACGACGTTCGACGTCAGCGTCAGATAGGTCGCCTCGAGCTGGAAGCGCTGGTACGCCGCGGTCGCCGCTGTGGCCTCGATCGTCCGGCGCTGGCCGCCGAACACGTCGGGCACGTACGACACGTTCGCGGTGGCCTGAAACAGATTGAAAATCGCCGGTGCGCCGGGTTGGCCGAATTCGGCCGGCGAAAACTGCTCGCGCGTCGCCGACGCGTTGGCGTCGACGCTCGGCAACAGATGGCCGGTCTGGGCGTACAGATTTTCCTTGGCCTGCCAGAGCGCCGCCTGCGCCGCCTGCAAGCTCGGATTGGCTTGCAGCGCTTGCACGATCAATGAATCAAGTTCCTTGTTATGAAAGACCTTCCACCACTCGCCCGGAATATCGCGGCCGAGATCGAATTGTTGCGCGCCGCCGCCGGGGCCGCCGCTCGCCACGGCGGCGGCCGGGTGCGACTCCGGCGTGTAGCCGCTCGCCGGCGGCGCCGACGGCACTTTAAAGTCGGGACCGACCGCGCAGGCAGACAGCAGCAGGGCCGCGGCGATTGCGCCAACGGCCGCCGATGCAGCCGGCGCGCGGCTCCCGAAGACCGTATCGGCCCGCGGTACAGCCGGCGTTCCCCAACGCCACATTGCCTTTAACAAGCGTCCCACTGAAACCACCCTCAACCGGGTAGCCTTATTATTTACTATCCGGTCAGTCAATAACTTGACTTTTTACTCCACAGCGGCCTAGCTGGCGCCATGACGGACGTGCTCGAGCCGCGACCGGAAACCCGGCGCCGCCGCAAGGCGGAGCGGCCGCACGAAATCCTCGACGCCGCTTTCCACGAATTTTCCCGCAACGGCTACGCCACCACGACGCTCGAGCGCATCGCCGAGCGCGCCGGCGTCACCAAGGGCACGATCTACGTCTATTTCGACAGCAAGGAACACCTGTTCATCTCGATGGTGCGGGAGTTCACCAAAGCGACGCAGGACGTCGTGCGGGAGATGTTCGAAACGCACGACGGCTCGACCGCCGATCTGCTCCGCGCGCAATTTTCCTTCATCTATCAGCATCTCGTCGAGGATCGCCGCCGCCGCGAAGTGCTGCGCATGCTGATTGCCGAAGCGCCGCGCTTTCCCGAGCTCGCCGACCGCTATCATCAGGAAATCTTGCGCCCCTGCCTCGACATGCTGCGGCAGGCGATCCAGCGCGGCGTCGACCGCGGCGAGATCCGCGCCTCGGCTATACTTCAGTCGCCGCAGGTCGTGATCGCGCCGATCGCGCTGGTCGACCTCTGGCTGATGCTGTTCGACGAGCGCCAGCCGCTCGACCTCAAAGCCTATTTCGACGCGCACCTCGAACTGGTGCTCAACGGACTGCTGGCGCGGTAACCGGTTGGGCCGCGCCACGAAGCGGCGCCGCTCTGATCTCCGATTGCAGGCCCGAGCGACCTCGTTTGGTTTTTCCGGAAAGCCCTGAAGTCAACCCACAGCGTTCGGAATCGGTCTCCGCAATCTTGAGTGAAACCATAATTCGCAGCCGACGCATCAATTGTCAGTTGCCGATACGGATATCTCGCTCTAAGCTTTGAACAACCCACGGCCGCAGGAGGCCGGGGTTCGTCGCGTACGAGTTCGGGTGCGCAATGTCGAATATGTTTGTCGACAGAGCGGCCATCGCAATTCGCTGTCACAAATGTGAGTGCTGATACGGTGCAGCTTTCGAATCATGGCTGCCCGGCATCAGCTGTTTTTAGACGTCCGACAGGCAACCACCAAAGCTCTAGGGAGAACGGCCGATGCGCATTCGACGACTTTTCCTCGTTCTGCTCGGATTCGCTGCGTTGGCCCCCTTCATATTGACGGTGCCGTCCATCAGGGCTGCCGATACGATCAATACGCAACAGGCGAAAACCCTTGTGTCCGATGCCGGCGCAGCCAAATCCATGCTGACGGCGGGCGGTGCCGACGAACTCGGTTGGCAGTGGTTCATCTGGCTCAACACGCCGCTGACCGGCGTCGACCCGAAAGTCTGGGAGGGCTGGCGGCAGAGCAGCAGCGTGTATCTGCCGAACGGCGCGCCGCCGTCGCCCTGGGGTCAAGAGCCGGCGCCACCGCAGGCAGTGATCGCCGCCGCCAGGCAGCAAGGCCTCAACACCAACCTGCCGTTCCACAACCTCGACAGCGACGTGCAGTCCGACGGCTTGGCGCTGCGCGATAACTATCATCAGAACGTGCGCTATCAGATCCTGATGAACCAGGACACGTTCAATTACATCGTGCAAACCAAGGTCTACAACATGAACGGCCAGCAGGCGATGGCACAGGCCAATACGCCGCTGAATTTCCCGGCAACCGCGTTCGAGATCAAGACGTCGTGGATCTGGATCGGCACCAACAAAGACATCCTCAACAAGCTGCAGGGAAAGTATTACATCGTCAACGCCTACTACGCGCTGGTGGATGCCAGCGGGGTGCCGACCGGAGTCTATCAGGTCGGGCGCGCCGCGCTATCGGGCATGCACATCATCGCCAAGCCGGTGCCGCAATGGTTCTGGGTCACGTTCCAGAACGTCTATGACGCGCAAAACACCCAATCCACCAATCAGCTGCCGATCTCGCCCGACGTCCAGCAGCTCAATCGGAAATATCGCGGGGCGTTGCAGGGCATGGGCTCGATCTTCGCCAATTACCAAATGATGGGCACGCAGTGGCAGTTCGTCGATTCCGCCGGCAAGCCGCTGCTGCTTGCCAATTCGCAGATCGAGTCCGCCTTTCAGGGCAGCTCGTCCTGCGTGACCTGCCATTCGACCGCGAGCTATTCGGTGCAGAACGGCTATTTCAATCAGGTCAAGGAGCAGGACGGCGGCATCACCTACTACACCGGCGAGCCGCCGACGGACAAAATGAAGGGCTACAACCCGCAAGATTTTGTCTGGTCCCTCAAGCGCGCCCAGTGGCAGCGCTAGTCCCGAACCCGCTTCGTCCGACGGACGTACAGGAGACTTCCTATGAGCGTACTTTCGTTTCCGCGCATCTTCTTCCAGGGCTTCATGTGCTGGGACATACCGACGGGGAACAACAACGATCAGTTTCCGACTTATGCGTATGACAAGGCGGAGCTGAATTGGGGCTACCTGAAGCAATTCGGCATCACCCCGAGCAATTTCAGAACGACCTTCATGCCCTGGTGCACCAGCGAGCAGAAGTACCCCAACGGTGTGAGTCCGCCCGGAGAATGG
>JASHXZ010000351.1 GCA_030043285.1 Xanthobacteraceae bacterium
GATTTCCGAGCGCGGCGCCGACAAGCCGCGCGACCAGCACGGCGCTGCGCGCCGCGCGCTCGCTGTGCGCCACACAGCCGACGAAACGCGCTTGCGCGTCGAGCAATACGCTTATGGTTCGGACGCCGGAGCGCCGCCGGCGCACCCGCCGCATTTCGGGCTGATGATCGTCACCTGCGCCCGCGGCGACATGCGCGCCTCCGCCGACGGCCTGTTCGTCTATGACCAGAACGGCAAACGCGAGATCGCGCTGCCGCAAAGCGCAGCGATGCCCGGCCGCAGCGAAGTGCTCGACGACATGATTGCCGCGATCCACTTAGGCCGCCCGCCGCTGCACAATGGCCGCTGGGCCAAAGCCAACGTCGAGGTCAGCCTGGCGCTGCTGCGCTCCGCACGTGAGCGGCGCGAGATCGTGCTCGAACATCAGGTCGGTATTTGATCGGGGCCGGTGAACGGACAGGGGAGCGCTTTGCACGGACCCGTTGGCGCCTTTGCGCCCTACGCCTGCTTTGGCGACCCTGCCGGCCAACCAAACCGCTCGATCAGATCATGGCCTATTATTGAAGTGGCTTTTGCAACCTGATCGGGACTGAACGCGGTGAGCCATTCGTCCTCCAGTCCGGCACGGAAGTGCGAGTGAAGCAGCGTCCGTTCGACGTGCGGGGGGCGAAACAGGTCGGGCGGAATTGCGTAAAAGTCCAGAATTTTATGGATATAGCCCAGTTCGTCGCGTGCGAGCTCGGAGAAGCTGGTGAGCAGGATGTCGTAGCGGCGCGAGTCGTAGATCGCCAGCCACGAACGCGTCCAGGCCACCACGCGCGGCAGAAAGTGCTCGATATTCCAATCGACTTGTCGGCCAAACGGCCAATCGTAATAGGCTTCCGGCGGAGTCGGATAAACAAACAAGTGGTGATATCTGCCGTCGCTCCGCTCGCTGTAAATACGATTGGTGTGATGCACCCAACTGAGCGCGACCGAGCGCGGGTCGCGAATGTGCACCACCCATTTTTTGACGAAGTGGGTCAGCGATTGCAGGTTGACCGGGCTCGGATCGAAATGGGCGGAGGCGACGCTGCCGCCTTCGACAAACGACGGCAATTTGGGAATGTCGACCAGATAATGCGGAAAATAGCCGAAGCTCACCGATGTCGGCTCAAGGCCAAGGCCGCCAGAGAGGGTGAGGTTGGTGAAGCGGGTGCCGGATTTTGGAACGGTAACGACGAGAATGCTGGGCAGCTTGGGCTTGGAACGGGAACGCCGGCGGGCAAGAAAGGAGTCGAGGGTAGACCAGCGTAAAATCTTGCGCGCCGGCGCAACGGCGCGGTGATCGACCCGGATGACGGAGCTTGTTGCCGTATTCATCGCGAATCTGATTAACGCACCCCCAGGCGAGAATTAACGCTGTTCACGGCGCCGTGTCCCCGAGAATTCAGGGGCGAGCATATTAAATTTCGGAAAGAATCCTCGCGGCATGCTTTTCGCTGAGCGAATCGCCGCCGTCGACAGTGAGAATGATCTTCAAATTCGTCTGCCCACTTGGTTGAGCCTCCAAAAATCCGGCACGGCATGGAAGAAAGACCGCGCCGGCAATGCCGATTTTCCGAAGAACGTTGGTCAAATTACGCGAAGTTTACGCGAGGCAAATTCGTTGTCGGTGATTTCAATAACGCTTCTTCGTGGCCTGGGTTGAGCGCAGCGAAACCCACGGACGACGGTAAAGACTGCAATATCGTTTCCCGGATTTCGCGTCCGCCTGCGCGCTCCGCGCTTCGGCGGACTTGAACCTTCCGAAGCTCGCGTCGCGAGCGTAGGAGGGTCGCGCAATGCCCGGCTACGTGATTCGCGCCCAGCGCGATTCAAGAATCTGGCCAAGCGGTTGTTTCTGCTCAGAGATTCGTTCAAGGGGAATCGGAGATCCGTTTAACGGGAGTGAGGGCGCGCAGAAGCGCCTTCGCGGCCACATCGGCCGAAGTCAAAAACCCCGTAGAATCAAGGCTCAGTCGTTTCGCGATTGACAAAGCTGCGCCGAGGAATAAAAGCCGACACAGCTTTGCTCATCAAGGGCGTCAACGCGAGGCGATCCGGTTGATGGAGTGGAGCGCGGTGCCTGCGTTGCGGTTTCGCAAACTGCACGTGGGCGGTTCGGAAACTCGCCCGGCCGGCCACGACGCCGGTCTGCCAGGGAGCCTGGCTGCCCGGGCGGCGGACGGGACAAAAAGCCCGTCGGCGCTGCCATGAAGCGCGGGACCGGACCGAGCCGAGGCCTCAGAAACCTCGGCGAGTGCCGCGACGGAGCGCCGAAAGGCGAGCGCGCCCGCAAGCGGATGCCCGCGGTAACGCGGATCATCCGTGGCGCGCGCCGTACCGGCTAGCGGATTCGGATGCGTTCATCCGAAGCGCCGGTGCGGATATTTCGTATGCGCCTCTCGGCGCTCCGCCCCCTTATTTTATTTGGGGCAGCTTTCGTGCAGTGGCTTGGCAAGACTCGGACGCGAACAAAAAACGCGCCGCGAGAACGGGATTGCTTATCCGCCCCCGCTTGCGCGGGGGGGGATGAAGATGGGCGCCGGCGTTGACGCTTCACTTGGACGCCGCGCATTTGCTGGCGATGGGCTTTTTGCCCTAGACTTTTCCGCGGTGGAGCGCGTCCTGCCGCGAGCAATGCGAGGATGAAAATGCCTGACGCCGCGAAATACGATGTTGTGCTTAAGGGCGGACGGGTGATCTGCCC
>JASHXZ010000352.1 GCA_030043285.1 Xanthobacteraceae bacterium
GCTTGAGCCCGAGCGAGATGCGGCGCTTGACCGGATCGACTTCGAGCACCTGCACTTCGACCTCCTGCGAGGTCGAGACGATCTTGCCGGGATGCACGTTCTTTTTGGTCCACGACATTTCGGAGACGTGGATCAGGCCTTCGATGCCCGGCTCGAGTTCGACGAAGGCGCCGTAATCGGTGATGTTGGTGACGCGACCCTTGAAGCGGGCGCCGACCGGATATTTGGCCTCGATGCCCTGCCACGGATCGTCGAGCAGCTGCTTCATGCCGAGCGAGATGCGGTGGGTCTCGTGGTTGATCTTGATGATCTTGACCTTGACCTGCTGGCCGATGTTGAGCACCTCGGACGGGTGATTGACGCGCCGCCAGGCGATGTCGGTGACGTGCAGCAGGCCGTCGATGCCGCCGAGATCGACGAAGGCACCGTAATCGGTGATGTTCTTGACCACGCCGTCGATGACCTGGCCCTCTTCGAGATTCTGCACCAGCTCCTGGCGCTGCTCGGCGCGGGTCTCTTCCAGCACCGTGCGGCGCGACACCACGATGTTGCCGCGGCGGCGATCCATTTTCAGGATCTGGAACGGCTGCGGATTGTTCATCAGCGGCGACACGTCGCGGATCGGCCGAATGTCGACCTGCGAGCGCGGCAGGAACGCCACCGCGCCGTCGAGATCGACGGTGAAGCCGCCCTTGACCTGATTGAAGATGATGCCTTGGACTTTTTCGTTACCCTGGAACGCCTTCTCCAGCTTGCCCCAGCTCTCCTCGCGGCGCGCCTTGTCGCGCGACAGCACCGCCTCGCCGAGCGCATTCTCGATGCGCTCGAGATAGACCTCGACAGTGTCGCCGATCTTGATCTCGTTGTTGCGGCCGGGTCCGGCAAATTCACGCAGCGCGACGCGGCCTTCGGTCTTCAAGCCCACGTCGATGACGGCGACGTCCTTTTCGATGCCGACGACCGTGCCCTTGACGACGGCGCCTTCCTGCAAATGGCCGTTGCCGAACGATTCATCGATCAGCTTGGCGAAATCCTCGCGCGACGGCGACGCGCCGGCGGTTTCTGCGGCAGTTTGAGCCATGAATACTCCGAGCCCCCTTCTTTAATGGATGTGGTCCCGAACATGCGGCAGCCGCCGGGTGCACCGGCGGTGGGGCCGAGTTACCAAACGTTCGGGACGAAGTTTCGGCATCCGGTGCATCGCTACGAGACGGTGAACGGGCTTTACCTCCAATGACGAAAGCGTCTTAACCACGCTTTCGGCCCGTTCGGACGGCCTCGATGATGGCGACAGCGGCCCGGAACGCTGCGTCTATATCTAAATGGGTGGTATCGAGCAAGTGCGCATCGGCGGCCGGCTTGAGCGGGGCCGCTTCACGCTTCGAATCGCGTTGGTCCCGCCGCAGCAAGTCGGCCAGGACGTCCCGCTCGTCGGCTCGCACGCCGCGGGCCTTCTGTTCGGCGACCCGGCGCGCGGCGCGCACCTGCGGGCTCGCGGTGACGAACAGCTTTACGTCGGCCGCGGGCGCGATGACGGTGCCGATATCGCGCCCGTCGAGCACGGCGCCCGGCGGCCGCGCCGCGAAGGCGCGCTGGTAATCCAACAACGCCTGACGGACCTGCGGAATGGCGGCGACCACCGACGAGGCTTCGGTCACGGCCTGCGCCTTGAGCGCGCCTTCATCGAATTTTTCCGGGTCGATCGCGGCAGCCGCGGCAGCCGCGTGCGCCGCATCGTCTGCCGCATGCCCGGCATCGAGCACCGCCTTGGCGACCGCCCGGTAGAGAAGCCCGGTGTCGAGGTGATGCAGCCCGTAACGCGCCGCGATCCGCCGCGCCAACGTGCCCTTGCCCGACGCGGCCGGCCCGTCAATGGCGATGATCATGACCCGACCTAAGCCCCGATCCTGGCGACTGCAGCCTTCATCGCATCAGGCGCAGTCGGATCGAGGGTCAGGACGCCGTCCGTTTTCCGACCGACAAGGCGGAGTTCCTCAGAATTATCGAACAATAAAGCCCAATCCGCCTGATCAAGGAACCAAGGCAACTGATCCAACGAGCGCTTCCATCGCGTGGCAATCTTATCGGCCGGCACCCCGTGGCCTCCTTTCGACACGCGCATTTGCACACGCTTCACATTCAGTTCGGGACTGGAGAGAATCACATAAACGAACCGGATCTCGAAGCCCCTTCTTTTCGCGGCCAACACCAAAGGCCGATATTTGTCGGTCGAAAGCACGGTCTCGACGCCGACAGATTGATGGGCGTCAATCGAAGCTTTCAACCAGGCCTCGATGCGTTGCACCGCTTCCAAGTTAGCCTGCTCGAGGCCTTTGTGCTCGGCGTCGCGAATACGCTGCGTCAGCAGATCGGGATTGATGATCCAGAACGAATGAGCGGGATCGGCAATATTGGTATCGACGTAAATCGGACTTTGGTGCGAGCCGTAGAGACTGCTCTTCCCGGAGCCATTCGGCCCAGCGATAAGCCACAACGATGGAGAGGTGATTGTCGCGAACGCCATCCCTCCGTTCCAACTCTTAAGATTTAATCAGGATTCCTTAGGGCCGTCGGGCGAGCCAAAAATAGCAGTATTTGCGCGCCGTTCGGCGGTAATATTGGCCTTGAAGGCGCCGACCAAATCGTCGTCAAAGGTTTGGCTGCCCGAATCGACGATATAAACCATCGCTTGCACGCCATTTTTGATGCGCCGGACGCGCCTGATTGTCGCCTTGCTCTTTTTGCTCTTTTTCGACGATGCGGAGCGCAGCCTTTTGACGATGACTTTGGTCACGTTTTACCTCGTCGGATGTCTGATTTTACAAGTAATCACGGTCGGGCGTCAAAGCTAGATTTGCGATGACGGCTCTATTAAACGCTAATCGAAATGGGCCGTTAGCCAGACAGCGCTGCCCCGAGCGAACCCATCAGCTCGACGAATCCCGGAAAGCTGGTCGCAATAAAGCTGCCGTCGTCGATCTTGACCGGACGCTCGCTGGCCAAGCCCATGACCAGGGCAGCCATGGCGATGCGGTGATCCATGTGGGTGGTGACCAGCCCGCCGCCCGGCACGCGGCCCCTGCCCTGCACCAGCAAGTCGTCGCCTTCGATCGCGACTTCGACGCCGTTCGCTCGAAGAAGCGCGGCGGTCGCGGCGAGCCGATCGGATTCCTTGACCCGCAATTCCTTCAGCCCGCGCATCGCGGTCGTGCCTTCGGCAAACGCGGCGGCAACGGCCAGGACCGGATATTCGTCGATCATCGACGGCGCACGCGACGCCGGGACCTCGACGCTGCGCAGCGCGGAGCCCCGCACCAGAAGATCGGCAACCTCCTCGCCGCCTTCGGTTCGCCGCTGCACGGCCTCGATCGCGGCGCCCATGTCCTCAAGCGTCGTCAAAAGGCCGCTGCGCAGCGGATTGAGCATGACGCCCTCGAGGATCACCTCGGAGCCCGGCGTCAGCAGTGCCGCAACCAGCGGGAAGGCCGCCGAGGACGGATCGGCCGGCACCACGATCGGCGCCGGAGCGAGCTCCGGCTGGCCGGTAAGCGTAATGCGGCGGCCGTTCTCGCCCGCCGCCTCGACCCGCAGCTGCGCGCCGAAATGGGTCAGCATTTTTTCGGTGTGGTCGCGCGTCGCCTCGCGCTCGATCACGACGGTTTCACCGGGTGCGTTCAGGCCGGCGAGCAGCACGGCCGATTTGAGCTGCGCCGAGGCGACCGGCGGCTCGAACACGATCGGCAGCGGATCGCGGGCGCCGGCGAGCGTCAGCGGCAGCCGGCCATCGGCCGAAGCCAATGTCCGCGCCCCGATTCGTTCCAGCGGATCGAGCACGCGGCGCATCGGCCGCGTGCGCAACGAGGCATCGCCGTCGAATTGCGCCGTCACCGGGCAGCCGCCGACCGCGCCCAGCATCAGGCGGCAGCCGGTGCCGGAATTGCCGAAATCGAGCGGCGCGGCCGGGGTCGCAAAGCCGCCGACCCCGACCCCACGGAGCAGCCACCGCCGGCCGCCGCATTGCTGCAGCGTCGCGCCGAGTGCCCGCAGCGTCTGCGCGGTGCTCAGCACATCCTCGCCTTCCAGCATGCCGGCAACCTGGGTTTCGCCCACGGTCAGCGCGCCGAGGATCAGGGCCCGGATCGAGATCGATTTGTCGCCCGGGACCCGCGCGCGGCCGCGCAACGGCCCATTGCGGCGCGCGATCAGAGGACGAGGCTCGACGGAATGCATTGGGGCTCTCCAACGCGGCGCTGTATCACGCGGTGCCGCACGGCGTCACCTGGGCACACCAATTTCGGCCGCGAGCGGCGCCGCCGCGGCGGCGCCTCGGTTCGCCCACACAAGCGCGATTTACGCTATTGACAGCGCCATTCCGACTAGCCAAGTGAAGCCCTCAAATCGGACATCGCCGCATTTAAGGTGCAACCTCATGGCCAAACCCGAACTTGGCACCAAGCGCATCTGCCCGGAGACCGGGCGTAAATTCTACGACCTCAACAAGGACCCGGTGATCTCGCCCTATACCGGCAAAGTCGTGCCGGTGGAG
The DNA here is from genome assembly GCA_030043285.1 of Xanthobacteraceae bacterium. GTDB lineage: Bacteria > Pseudomonadota > Alphaproteobacteria > Rhizobiales > Xanthobacteraceae > BOG-931. The sequence goes on from JASHXZ010000352.1 coordinate 4,547, forward strand.
GCCGTCGTTTCGCGGGCGCGCCCGGAAACTGTGGCAGCCGCCCCCCGCGTCGTACCGGCCGAAGAGGTCCCGGCGCCCGAGCCGGCCGAGGCCGAATTCGTCTCGCTCGAAGAGGCCGATGCCGAGGCGCAGGGCGGCGCCGCCAAGAAGCCGGCCGAGCCGGCCGAGGCCGAGGTCGAAGAGGATGTGGAAATGGATGAGAGCCTCGACGACGCCGCCTTCATCGAGGAGCAGGAAGAAGAGGACGCCGACGTCACCGATATCATCGGCGGCGACATCGAAAACGAGGAGGAGAACTGATAATCAGGACTGAAGGACACAGTCGCCAGGGATCAGGAAGCGCAAGCGTCCAGTTGGGATGCTGCTCTGCGTTAATTGATCTCCGGTTACTGATACCTGAAACCTGATCCCTGGAGGGGCCATAGCTCAGTTGGGAGAGCGCTTGAATGGCATTCAAGAGGTCGGGGGTTCGACTCCCCCTGGCTCCACCAAATTCAAAATTGTTGATTTTACCGTGAAATAGACTCGAGCGAATTCAGCCTTTTGGCACAGCCGCGGTCACAGCCCCTTCAGCTCCGGCGGGGGGAGCGGCTCTATTATCTACCGACGCGGCGCGCGGCGACACACGGTGGTTCCGAAAGCGATTCCCTATCTCCAGGACGCATCCGTCACACCCTGCCTCAAGCTGAAAACCCGGCAACAGGAGCGGCAGCGCTCGGCACACGGCGCGGATCGACCAACACCGTCTGCAGCAGCGTCGTTATCGCCTTTACCAGGATCGCGGCTGTGCGAGGCTGCTGTCGCCGCTCAGAGCATCGCGCTGCTCTTCAGCAGCCTATTCGCAAGTCGCCGAAGATGTTCTCGTCCACAGGAGCCAGTCTGGACATGCCCACGGCCGGATCGGACGGCGTGACGGCCGAACCCATGGTCGTCAACCTGAGCAGGCGCCGGACCTTTTCCTCCGACAGAGTTTTCGTAGTGCCGGAGTGCAGCAAACAATGATTGTCCCAGACCACAACGTCGTGCCGCTGCCATCGGTGTCGATAAACGAACTTTTCGCTGGTGATATGCGCGATCAGTTCGTCCACCAAGGCATTGCTGGCGGCTTCGTCCATCTCCGCGATACCTATGACGCTGCCGATGACCCGAGGCTGAAGGAACAAGGTTTCACGACCGGTGTCCGGATGGCGTCGCACCAGCGGATGCGTTATTTCCGGCGTCGCATCTCGTTCTTCCTGCCCGATATATTTCCAGCGCGCCCAAGGGTCATCTTTGTCCGGGGACCAGCGATATTGATGGCGAACGCGAAGCGTGCGCAGGTGTTGCTTCATCTTTTCCGGCAAGTCCTCGAACGCCGCCTCGGCGTCGGCGAACAACGTATCGCCGCCTTCATCCGGTATGTCGATGCCGAGCAACATCGTCGCGCTGGCCGGAACAAGCTTATAAGAATAATCGGAATGCCAACCGTCTCCGGAGTATTTCATGACCGGATTGCGGTCGAGCTCGTCCTGGTTCGATAGATACGTCAGCGTCGGCTCGTCGGGGTGCCGCAGCTTGATAACGTGATGCTGCTCTGGCTCGCCAAATACCCGACCGAACGCCGCAAATGTACGTGGCGACAAATCCTGATCATGCAGGACCAGCACCTTATGTTCCAGATAAAGCTCGTAGATCCATCGCTTGCGCTTCTTTATCGACTGTTCCGTTATCTCGAAACCAGCCAATTCGGCGGCAAACGTCGGCGCCAGCCGCTTAATCGTTGTGGCCTCGATGGCAATAGGTTTGCCCACAATATTCACGGTCGACCTCCGATCCACTCGATCTCGCCTTCCTGCCAGTGCCGGGGGTGATTGCTGCTGTGACACTGAAGCCGCGGCCTTCACGATCCAGGCGATTGCCGTGCCATCAGGGCGCAACTCCTCCGAACATGCTTACGCAACTTCCGTGGTCGCGGGCATCCTTCGTCTCTCGGGCGCCTTCGGGCCGGCCGGCGATACTGTGCGTTGCTCACGCGTCCGGTCGAAATATGGACTATCGAAGACGCGCTCGCCGTCGCGGGAACAGACAATTTCGTTGAAGTCGCTGCCGACGTCGTAATTGAATAGTCGCCGCGGCGTCGCCAATGCAGCAACGCGTTTCTGATCGTATCGCGCTTCAACCGAACAAAACCGGAGCGCATAGGCCAGACGCGATGGAATCGGCCCCTCTCCCAGCTTGATGCTTTTATGCAGCACATACTTGTCGAACAACAGCGCGTCGCCCACTTCGAAATCGTCCTCCACGGCGTAGAATTCGAGCACTTCGCGCATGCCTGGCGCGTTGAGCACGTCGTTTTTCTGCGCGTCGAATTCTGCAAATCCGTACGGTGCACCGCTTTTGATCTTGGCCTCGATGTAGTCCGGGAGCATGTTGATGTGCTGGTAGATGAACGCGCCGGAGAGCACGTCGGTGGGGACATACGCCATGCCTCCCCGCTGGCCCTTGGCGTCGATCTTGCAAAGCGGAGTCCAGATCGTACAGGCGTAATCCTCGAGCCGCTGAAAGCCGAAGCTCTGGGTACCGACGTGCCACGGGAAGCCGGTGCTTTTGTTCTTCTCCAGCTCGAAGCCAAGACCCTGGGTGAAAAACAGCTTTTGGCCGGTCAGCTCGCTCAAGGCGGCGGCAAATCGTTCGTCCTTCATCAGGTCAAGGACATACGGATCATCGTTGCCGATATCGTATTTCAGCTTGCTGAAGCCGGTTCCATAATTGTCCGCCGGAGCCACCACCGCCGGCCGGCTCAAGCTGGCCATATGGTCGATGGTCTCCTGTGAAAATATCGAGCGCAGCTTTACAAAGCCGTGTTTTTTGAAGAACGAGAGATCGTCACGGGTGACCTTGAATTTTTGCGACAGCATTGTTGCCCTGCCCTTCATTCATTCAGCGGCGGAGTATTCACGGATCGAATGATCTCACAACTCTCAACTTCGATAGGTGCCGTAGCCGCGCGCCGCGCAGTAAAAGCAATCACCCGTGGCAGCCGACGAATGTCCAGCGAGGTCCAAAAAATGATCCGCACCGCCGAGATGGCCGACGCACCTGCGATGAAGCACATTGCGGCGCAGGCATATGACAAATACGTCGACCAACTTGACCAGCCCCCGCTTCCTCTTCTGCACGACTATGACGAAGTCGCACGAGCAGGCAACACTTACGTCCTGACCATAAGGCAGCAGGTCGTCGGCATGGTCACGTTTCTGAGCTACCCCGATCATTTGTTGCTGAGAAACCTGGCCGTTCTTCCGGCGTATCAACGGCAGGGCCTGGGCCGGATGCTGGTCGATTTCGTCGAAGCCGAGGCGCGTCGGCGCAACCTCACGGAAGTAAGGCTCTGGACTCGCGAAGAGATGAGCGACAACATCCGGTACTATCAGGACCTTGGGTACAGCCTCACCAAGAAGGCGGTCGTGGACGGCTGCGGGCGCGTCTACTTCTGTAAAACCCTGCAAAACGCCAATGGCGACGCCGGTCATCGCGTCCTGTCGGAGCCGATCGCGCCGTCTCGGCGCCAAACCAAGCCCCAGCGCGCCGCAAAAAATGCCGGCGAGGGTCAAAGCAAAGCTCGTCAACGCGGCTGAGCACCTTGCACGCCGCATCGATGCGGCCTGGATCGCGATACGGCTGAAGCCGTCCGTCACCGGCGCCGATTCACCACTGCCGAAATAGGCGGAACTAAGAAAGCCCAGCGCTCGACCAACCGCAGGCGTTTGAGCAAAAACACTTTCAAGGGCGCGCCAGCGCTGCTCGCCAAGGTTTTCTTCGCACCGTTTTCAGCTCGCCGTTTTCAGCTCACCAAGGCTATGTGAAATGATAGTTGTCGCATATAAAATTTCTTTTTAGGTTGACGCCTGTAAGCGCGCAATTACTTGCCTGAACACGCGAATCGAAGAGCGCGCCTGCCGTGCAGTTTCCGTGCTCGGTCTTCGTGGAGACCGGCATTGTCGCGAAACGGAGTCTATTGTGAGTAGTCGAAATTCTCCGCAGAAGCCGGACCGAAAAACGGGTGCGCTTCTCAAAAGCCTGATTACATTCGACACATCCAATCCACCCGGCGATACCCGGGCACTTGCGCGTTTTTTGGCGACGCAATTCAAAATGCTTGGCGCCGAAGTGGAGATCGTGACCGCGCCGAACGAAAAAGCCGCTCATTTTTTCGCGCGACTGCGCGGCGACGGGTCGAAGAAACCGATCTTGCTTGCGGCGCACGCCGATGTGGTGCCGGTCGAGCGGCAAGTGTGGACTGTGGCGCCGTTCCTGGGCGTCGAAAAGGACGGCTTCATCTATGGGCGTGGCGCGCTCGATTTCAAAGGCGGCCTGGCGGTGTTCGCGCGAGCCGTGATGATGCTCGCCGAGCGGAAAGTGCCTTTGGCACGCGACGTGATCTTGCTTGCCGAGGCCGACGAGGAACAGGGCGCATTCAATACCACGTGGCTCGCCAAGGACCACTGGGACAGCATGGACGCCGAATTCGCGCTGAACGAAGGCGGTTACATCTTCACGGATCTCGACTGCAAGGTCCGGCAGGTGAATATTACCGTCGCCGACAAGCTCTCGGTCACCTTGGCGCTGACGACGACGGGCCCCGCGGGTCATTCCTCTCGGCCGTTTCCCGTAGACGACACGGCGACCGGGCGGCTGATTGCTGCGCTCGCAAGACTCAACGCGCACAATCCAAGAGTAAAGTTGGTGCGTGCCGCGGAAACGTATTTCAGGGCTCTTCTACCCATCAGCTCCGACAAAATGGCGGCGGACATCAGAGCCCTGCTGGATGCAGAAGATGAAGACGCTCGCGAGGCGGCTTGCCGGGGATTGACCGACAACACCATCAGGGGCGGACTGTTGCCCAACGCGCTGCTGCGCGACACGATGATGGTGACGGTTCTGGAATCGGGGAGCAAGCCAAACGTCATCCCGTCCGAGGCCAAAGCGATGGTGAACACCCGGCTGCTGCCAGGCACCAGGATTGAGGATATAATCCAGCAGATCAAAACGATCATTGACGATCCGCGCGTCGAGATCCGCATCGTCACGCCGATGAGTCAGGAAGAGGCGGCATCCCATTACCTGATGCGTACCCAGCTTCCGGAATCACCGGTTAATACGCCGCTCTACAGTGCGTTGCGCCGCAATGCAAAATGCGTTTGGCCGGAATCGACGATTGTTCCCACCATGTTCGAGGCCGGCACCGATGCAACGGCGTGGCGTGAGCGGAACGTTCCGGTCTACGGCGTCTATCCATATCCGATTGATGACGACGTGCTCAGCCGGATGCATGGTCCGGACGAAAAGATCGCCATGGAGGCGCTCGGTCAAGGCACCGAGTGGATCTACAACACGTTGCTCGAGGTGGCGGCGAAATAGACAAAAAGTTTCGCGCTGCACGTCGGCACACTCCCGACCATCGATCGTGAATCAGGCGCAGGCGCTCCACCCATGAAACAAAATCGGAAAAAGACAGTCGGCGTGCTCGGCGGCATGGGGCCCGTCGCCACGGCAAAATTCTTCCAACGGCTCGTCGAATTAACCCCGGCGAAAGCCGAAGCCGAGCACCTGCGGATCTTCGTGGACAACAATGTCGACATTCCGCCGCGCGCGCCGTTCTTCTTCAAGGGCGGGGCGAACCCGGTTCCGGGCATCGTAGCGGCAATAAATCAGCTGAGCGCCATTGGCGCCGATTTTGTTGTGCTGCCCTGCAATTCAGTTCACGTCTTTTACGACGAGGTATCGCCGCAAATCACCATTCCGTGGTTGAGCATGGTGGACGCTGTTTCGCAGGATCTGGGAGCGTCCGGATTGGCAGCGCCGGTCATTCTGGGTGCCAGGGTTACGGTGCAGATGCGCTTGTACAGCCGGCTGCTTCCGCGGTGCGTCTACCTCGCGGAACCGACCTATAACTACGTGTATGAAGCGATAGACCTGATAACAGCGAACCAGCGCGTTCCGGAACGGGTCATGAAGCCCATCGTTCAGGGCATATTGGACCATAGGCACCTGGCAGACGGCATTTTGCTGGCCTGCACCGAGCTTTCGCTGTGTGCCGACGACCTGAGAAAGCTCGGTCTTGCCGTGTTCGATTCCACCGAGATATACGCCGGACACACGGTCAAGTGCGCGCTGGGGACGAGCTCCGCGGGATGCGCCGTTCCGAACAGAGAACTCGGGCAGCAAGCCGTGAACGGATAATTCCAACAGGCCCTCCTGCCGATGAACCTTCGGCGCGGTTACGCATGCTCAAACCGATCGACTTCGCTGGGCACTGCAACGCCCCTTTAGGTTCGAGATCGATCGCCTGGCCGCGGCGCTTGCAAAGTCAATTTTTACAACCCATACATCAAGTTGGCAGCCATCGTACAACACCCGGCTCGAGGCAGTAGAGAGACAGACCCGGAAGTTTCGCACCACCCGTTATCGATCGTCACACATCGCTGTCATGACTGAGGAGACGTCCAGTGCAACAGAACCAATATTCGACGCGTCAGGAACTTTCCGGCACGTTCGGCACCGCCTCCTCAACCCACTGGATCGCCACCCAAATAGGAATGAGCATCCTGGAGCGTGGCGGTAATGCGTTCGATGCGGCAGTCGCCATGGCATTTACTCTCCACGTCGCCGAGCCTCATCAAAACAGCCTTGGCGGCGAAGTGGTGATGCTCATCCGGCCGGCTGGCGCGTCGGCTCCACGCGTTGTATGCGGCCAGGGTGTCGCGCCGGCAAAAGCGACGATTCCTCACTTCAGATCTCTCGGTTTGGAGCTGATCCCGCCCAATGGGCTGTTGCCTGCAGTCGTGCCGGGTGCATTTGACGGCTGGATGCTGATGTTCCGAGACTATGGAACGCTGCCGCTCGAAACGGTCCTCGAGCCCGCTATCGCGTATGCAGCCAAAGGCATTCCACTCCTGACCGAGGCGAAGCTGCGCATCGACAAGGCGGCGGCGCTGTTCAGGGAGCATTGGACGTCCTCCGCACGAATTTACCTCCCGGGAAATTGCACGCCCGACGCCGGCGACCTGTTCCGCAATCCCGAGCTGGCGGAGACCTTTCAAAGGATATTGCGTGAAGCCAACAGCGCCGGCGGCGATCGGACCCGGCAAATTGAAAAGGCTCGCAAGGCCTTCTACGAAGGCTTCGTGGCGGAGCAAATCTGCAAGTTCTGCGCCCAGACCGCCGTCTGGGATGCAAGCGGCACAGCGCACACCGGATTGCTGGATTTAGAGGATCTGAGCTCCTGGCACGCCACTTATGAAGAACCGGCTGCGGTAGACTTTTGCGGTTTTCGCGTGTTCAAGCCCGGTATTTGGACGCAAGGCCCCGCTTTCTTGCAGTTTCTTGCGCTTGTGAGCGGTCTTGATCTTTTCGCCCTCAATCCGTTCGAAGCCGAATACATCCACTTGGTCGTCGAGGCCTTTAAGCTCGCCTACGCGGATCGCGAGGCCTGGTGCGGAGATGCGGAACGCAACGACGCCTTGGTCCCGGCGCTGCTGGCGGCCGATTACATCGCCGAACGAAGACGTCTCATTGCATCCGACGCGTCGCTGGAGCTTCGGCCCGGAAGTATCTGCAATCGCCCGCCGCGCTTGCCCCGCTTCGCCGTCAACGTTTCAGGAGGTCTTGGCGAACAGCTGCCGCCGCTCGTCTCCGCCGTTCCGTTCGGCGAGCCCGGAGCAGGTGACACATGTCACCTCGATGTAATCGACCGTTGGGGCAACGTGGTCGCGGCGACGCCTTCCGGCGGCTGGTTCTGGGGTTCTCCCGCGATTCCCGAACTTGGTTTCTCGCTCAATACCCGCGCCCAAATGTTCTGGTTGCAGGAGGATCTGATGTCCAGCCTGGCGCCGCGAACGCGCCCCCGCACCACGTTGTCGCCGACGATTGCGCTCAACGAAGATCACGCCATCGCGTTCGGGACTCGCGGCGCGGATTACCAGGATCAGTGGAGCGCGCAGTTCCTTCTCCATCACCTGGGATTTGCCATGGATCTTCAGGCGGCTTGGGACGCGCCCAACTTCCACAGCGATCATTATCCGCGATCCGATTTTCCGCGGGATGCCTCGCCGGGGAAGCTGACGCTCGACCAGCGCTATGGCGACGCGACCGCCGACGCTCTGCGCAAGCGAGGCCACACGGTGGGCCTGCACCGGGGCCGACGCGGGCGGGGTTGTGCTGCGAAGAAAAGCGCCTTACTGTTGCGGGCGGCTGCATCCTCGTCAGTGCCGGCATCCTTGGCTCTTGCGCGCTGAGGACGATGACCGGATCGTGCCTGGTGGCGGAACTGGCGAGCCGGCGGGAGCCCGCTCATCCTGTGGCTTGCCGGCGACAACCTCGGATCACGTCTTTCAAGCATCGGGCGCGAACATGAGCTTCCGCCGGCGATTTGGGACGATCGGCTCCGCCGCGCGACGCAACCTCGCCGGCTACACGTCTGCGCACATCGATTATCGCCTTTTAGTTCCGCTGCTCATCAATTCGGTGCTGTTCCAAGTGGTGATTACGCTGGCCCGGCTGATGACCTCGTATCGCGCGCTG
>JASHXZ010000353.1 GCA_030043285.1 Xanthobacteraceae bacterium
TGACGCGGCGGATTGCGCTATTATTCTGCAGCGCAGCCGTCATGCGAGCATCCAAGACATGTCCGAAATGATCGGACCGGAAGCCATTGCCGCCTGTGAAACGCTGATCCGGCCGCACATCCGGCGCACGCCGGTCATGGCGATCGATGCCGCCGATTTCGGGCTTGCGCCGCGGCCACTCTGGCTGAAGCTCGAACTGTTTCAGCACGCCGGCTCATTCAAGGTGCGCGGCGCGTTTGCCAATCTGTTGCTGCGCAAAGTGCCGCCGGCAGGCGTGGTGGCCGCATCGGGCGGCAATCACGGCGTCGCCGTCGCCTACGCGGCGATGAAGCTCGGCCTGAAAGCGAAGATTTTCCTCCCCAGCGTGTCGTCGCCTGCCAAGATCGCGAGCATTCGCGAATGTGGCGCCGATCTCGCCATCGCTGGCGACCGCTACGCCGATGCATTGGCGGCGAGCGAGACGTGGCTGGCGCAAAGCGGCGCCATGCCGGTGCACGCCTTCGATCAGGACGAGACGATGCTCGGCCAAGGCACGCTCGCGATGGAGCTCGAGCAGCAGGCGCCGTCGATCGATACGCTGCTCGTCGCGGTCGGTGGCGGCGGGCTGATCGCCGGCATCGCCGCCTGGTATCACGGACGCATCAAGGTGGTTGGCGTCGAGCCGGGCGCGGCACCGACGCTGACCAAGGCGCTTGCCGCCAACCGTCCGGTCGATGCCGAAGCCGGTGGCGTGGCGGCGGATTCACTGGCGCCACGCCGCGTCGGCGAGCGTGGATTTCCGATCATCAAAGCGTATGTTGCGGCCGTCGTGCTCGTCACCGATGACGCCATCGTGCAGGCGCAAAAAGCGTTGTGGCGGTCGGCGCGCATCGTGGCGGAGCCGGGCGGCGCCGCGGCCTTGGCGGCGCTACTCTGCGGAGCGTACCAGCCGCAGCCTGACGAACGTGTCGGCATCGTCATCTGCGGCGGCAATTCGGCGGCAGTTGACTTCGGACGGTAAGATCGGCGTCATCAAACCGCGGTAGTTGGCGGGTGTGAGGGAAGCCCATGAAACTTTATGAGTTTGGTCCGTCGCGCGCGATCCGCGTGCGCTGGACGCTTCAGGAGCTTGGCGTCGATTTTGACGCGATTACCGTCAACATGATGGCCGGCGAGCACAGCGGTCCGGAATTCCTCAAGATCAATCCCGCCGGCAAGCTGCCGGCGCTGGTCGATGGCGACCTGGTGCTCACTGAATCCGTTGCGATCGTGCTTTATCTCGCGGAAAAATATTCCGAACGGGGCTTGATCCCAGAGGATATCGGCCAGCGCGCGGCGTTCTTCCGCTGGCTCCTGTTCACCACGACCGAACTCGAGCAGCCGCTCTGGCGCATCACCCGCCACACGTCGATCTATCCCGCGGACAAGCGCCTGCCCGCCGACATCGCGCTGGCGCGCGGCGATTTTGCCGCCATGGGGCGCGTGCTGGAAGAGCACATGAACGGGCGCCAGTTTTTGGTGGGCGATAGCGCGACCGTGGCTGACTTTGTGCTCGCGTATACGCTCGATTGGGCCAAGATGCTCAAGCTGCTCGACGGCTTGCCGCACCTCGATCAGTATGTGGAGCAGATGTACGCCCGTCCAAAGGCGCCGCCGCGCATCAAGCACATTATCGCCAAGATGAGGGGCGGCTAGAGCCGTCGAGGATGCAGCGCAGCGTCTCGCGCATCTTGACGACGCATACCGGCAGCCTGCCGCGGCCGGCCGAGTTGACGCGGCTTTACGCGTTGCGGGCGCGTGGCGAGGCCGTCGATACCGCCGCGATCGAACGGCTCGGGCGCGAAGCGGTCCGCACTGCCGTATGCAAGCAGCGCGAGGCCGGCATCGACGTCGGCAACAACGGCGAGCAACAGCGGGATTCGTTCTTTCTCTATCTCAAGAGCAGGCTATCCGGCCTCGGCGGCAGCTGGGAACGGCCGTCGCGCGCCGATGTCGACCGCTACCCCGCGTTCAAGCGGATGTGGACCGAGCAACATGCGAGCAAGACCCAGGTCTCGGCGCTCGGCGGATTACCGAAGGCGATCGGCCCCGTGCGCTATCTCGACGCCGGCGCGATCGAGAGCGAGTGCCGCGCCTTCAAAGCCGCCCTGGAGGAAACGCCGGGCGTCTTCGTCGAGGCCTTCATGACGGCGCCATCGCCCGGAATTTTCGCGACCGCCGTGCGCAACGAATATTACGACACGCTTGCCGGCTATCTCGCCGCGCTCGGCGCGGCACTGCAGGTCGAATACGAGGCGATCGTGAACAACGGCTTCCTGCTGCAGATCGATGCACCCGATCTCGCGCTCGAACGCCACATGACCTACAAGGATCGGCCGCTCGCCGCTTTCATCGCATTCGTCGAGCTGGTCGTGGCGACGATCAATCACGCGTTGCGCAATGTGGCGCGCGATCGCGTGCGTCTGCACGTGTGCTGGGGAAATTCCGAATCGCCGCACGATTGCGATGTGCCGCTCGCCGAGATTCTTCCGGCGCTGCTTGCGGCCAATGTGGGCGGGCTGGTTCTGCCCTTTGCCAATCCGCGGCACGCCCACGAATTCCGCTGCTTCGCAAAGCATCGGCTGGCGGACGATCAGGTCCTGGTCGCCGGCGTCATCGACAGCCTGACCAACTTCGTCGAGCACCCGGAAGTGGTGGCGGACCGGATCGAGCGCGTGGCCGCCGTGGTCGGCGAGCCGTCGCGCGTGCTGGCCGGGACCGATTGCGGTTTCGACACTTCGGCCGGCTGGGGCCGGGTCGCCGAAGACGTGGTCTGGGCCAAGCTCGCAAGCTTGCGCGACGGAACGCGGCTCGCGTCGCGGCGTTTGTTCGCGCCGGGCGGCGCTGAAACGAACTGAACGAAACCGCGCTGCTGCCGCGGCGTTGCGCCTATGGCGGAAATCCCGTAAGGGTCCGCACCAAGCGAACACGCAAGGGGTTTTTCAAGGGCGCCATACGGGGCGCGCGATGCGGCGCCGGCCGCGATCGCAAGCAAGGAGCATTTGCATGACCGGAATGTTGGAACAGGAACTGCCCGGGCTCGGCCACAACAAGCCGTCGGCCGAGGACGCCGACGAGATCAAGCACGGCCGCTGGGAGCGCTGGGCCAAGAAGCGCACCTTCGTGCGCGCACTGGAAGGTACCTACAGCCATCTCTACAAGAAGTTGCTCGAGGAGCCGCGGGTGTACTCGTCCAAGGATCATCCCTGGAAGGGCGGCCCGGCGATGTACGGCAAGCACATCATCTCGCCGCAAGCGGTGAACATCGTGCAGTCGATCGAATCGCACATCGAGGTCTACGCGCCGCTCAATGCCGGACAGAAGCACGGCCATCTCAACAGCGCGGTGTTCTACGTGCTCAAGGGCCACGGCCACGACATTCACGACGGCCGCTACATCAAATGGAAAGCCGGCGACGTGATGCTGGTCGAGAACGCCAGCGTGCATCAGCATTTCAACGATGACGACAAGGAATCGGCGATCCTTCTGGTGTTCAAGGCCAAGCCGCTGTTCCTGTTCATGCACCTCCTGTTCCAGAAGATGGTCGAGTGGCCGACCGACAAGCTGCCGCCCGGAGTGACGGAATTCCATCCGCCAACTGAAATTTGAATTGAGAGAGCAAACAATGTCGCTGTTCGAAGACAAGGCGCCGTCGCTGTCCGGCACCGCTCAGGCCGATTTCCTCTCCACCGCCATCGCCGAGTCGGAGGCGTTCCGCGAGGATTACGCCACGCTGCCGAACGTCATCAAGGCCGAGGACATGCCGTGGGAGCGCTCGCCCGACGGCCTGATCAAGCATCTGGTCAACAAGAAGATGCACACCCGCGAGTGCTGCATGGAAGCCTACATGCAGTTCCTCAAGGACGGCGAGCACTCCGGCAAGCACCGCCACATGTGGGAGGAGCTGTTTTTCGTGGTCGAAGGCTCCGGCTACGACCTGCACTGGGATCTGAAATGGGACTGCCTTGACGCCTTCCAGTGGGAATGGGCCGGCGAGCCGAAAAAATTCGAATGGACCGTCGGCGATTACGTCTACATCCCGCCGTTCACCATGCACCAGCACTTCGCCAAGCCGGGCGAGGAATGCCGCATCATCGTCATGTCGAACCGCATCGTCAAAGACATGGGCTTCGACTGGTACGACCAGGTCGAACGCGCGCCGGGGTTTTAGGCAGGCCGTCTCTTCATAAAGTCGATGTGCGCCTGGCAGGCGCCGAGGATATTTGCGGCGTGAACGCCTCGTGCGGCTATGCCAGTTGATGGAGCAGCGGGCGGGAATCGAACCCGCTCGTCTCGGCTATGCACACCGTTGCGTTCCCAATTCGCCACCGCTGCGGCGCTAAAGGACACCAACATCGGCTCAATTGCAATCGCAACTGTATCATCAACGAATATTTAAGATTAATTCGACTGTTTTTCGAAGCATGAGCGCAAATCTGGTATTTGCTTGCCATGCCGCATTTCGCCTCGCTATCCGCGCGTCAACCAACGCAGAGGGGCCGATCGAACGATCGCAGCATGCCGTCGGTACAAGCCAGAAACTGTGAGGTTGCCGTCATCGGCGCCGGCCCGTACGGGCTTTCGGTCGCCGCGCATTTGAGGCGCGCCGGCGTTGCGACGCATGTGTTCGGCGAGCCGATGGGGTTCTGGCGGCATAACATGCCTAACGGCATGCTCATCCGTTCGCCGTGGCGCGCGACGCACCTTTCCGATCCGGGCAGCGCGTTCTCGCTTGACGCTTATGTGGCGTCCGGCGGCGTCGATAGCGGCAAGCACTTAACGCTCGCAAACCTCGTCGCTTATGGCGAGTGGTTTCAACGCCACGCCGTGCCCGACGTCGACACTAGAGCGGTTCGGCTGATCGACACCGCGAGTAACGGCTTTCGATTGGAGCTCGCCGACGGCGACTCTGTGAGCGCAGAGCGTGTCGTCGTCGCGACCGGGCTTCTTAACCAGGAATACCGGCCGGCGGTGTTTCAAGATCTGCCGCGCGCGCTTGTCAGCCACACCAGCGCGCACGCCGATCTGTCGGCATTTCGGGGCAAGCAGGTCGCAGTGATCGGACGCGGGCAGAGCGCCTGCGAGTCGGCGGCGCTGCTGGCCGAGGCCGGCGCGACGGTTGAGATCATCAGCCATGGGCCCATTCATTGGCTCGGCATTTCGAACGCCGCGACGGCAACGCTGCAGCGGCGACTGCGCAAACTGCTGACGGCGCCGTCCGAAGTCGGACCATTTCCGCTGAGCTGGCTGGTCGAGGTACCGGGACTGGTTCGGCTGTTGCCGCCTGACATTCGCGGCGAGTTCGCGCGACGGTGCCTCAAAGCCGGCGCCACCGGATGGTTGAGGCCGCGCTTCGCCAACGTTGCCTGCAATCCCGGGCGCGCAATAATGGGAGCGCGCGTGCTGGGCGAGCGCATCGCGCTCGATCTCGACAACGGTGCCAGGACGTTCGATCACGTTCTGCTCGGCACCGGCTATCGGATCGACATAGCGCGTCTGGGCATCTTGGCGCCGCAACTGCTCGAGGCCATCGCGCGTGCTGAAGGCTCGCCATTGCTCGGTCCGGGACTTGAGTCGAGCGTGCCGAAGCTGCATTTCGTCGGCTGCTATGCGGTCAAGAGCTTTGGGCCGTTGCTGCGGTTCATTGCCGGCGCTCCCTATGCGGCGCGCGCTGTCACCGGCGCCGCGCGCCGGCGCCTCACGTCGAAATCCAATCTTGTGCAGGCCGAAAGGCTGTTTGGTGCCATCGCACCCGTTCAGCCGGCGGAACCACAGTGAACACCGCCGAGGATCGATCGAGCACGCCGCCGAACGGCGCGATCGTGCTTGGCGGCGCACATGGCAGTCTGGCAATCGCGCGCAGCCTTGGTCGGCGCGGCATTCCAGTCTGGCTGATCACCGCCGACAATCCGCTGGCAAGCCTCTCGCGCCATGTGACGCGCAGTCTGCGTTGGTCGGGCCCGCGCGCCGACGGCGCGCTCGATTTCCTTATCGCGCTTGGCCGCCAGCATGGCCTGCATGGCTGGGTTCTGTTTGCAGGCAGTGACGAAGACGTGCAGTTTGTCGCCCGCAATCACGCCGCGCTTGGCGCGCTCTTCACGCTGACGACGCCGCCATGGGATTGCGTCCGGTGGGCGTACGACAAGCGGCACATGAATGCGCGTGCCGATGAACTCGGCATGGCCCGTCCGCGTACCTGTTATCCGCGGTCGCGCGACGAGCTGGCGCCGCTTGGAATTCCGTTTCCGGTGATTCTGAAAGCGACCGTGCGCGAAGGCCGCAACCGGTTTCTTGACGCCAAAGCCTGGCGGGTCGACGACGAGCGCACGCTGCTCCACCGTTACGAGGAGGCCAAATCGCTGGTCGGCCCGGGCAGCATCATGGTCCAAGAACTGATCCCGGGCGACGGCACGGCACAATTGTCCTATGCGGCGCTCTGGGATCGCGGCAAACCGATTGCTTCGTTGGTCGCGCGCCGTCGCCGGCAATTTCCGATCACCTTCGGCTTCACCAGCACCTTCGTCGAGACGATCGAGCAGCCGGATGTTGAAGCGGAAGCGTGCCGCTTTCTCGCTTCGCTCGATTACAGCGGGCTCGTCGAGATCGAGTTCAAGTACGACGTGCGCGAGGGCTCTTATAAAATCCTCGATGTCAACGCCCGCTGTTGGGCCTGGATCGCGATAGGCGCGGCGGCCGGCATCGATTTTCCGGCACTGCAGTGGCGGCTCGCAACCGGCGAAGCCATTGCGCCGCATCGGGAGCGCTGCGGCGCGCGTTGGCTCTATGTTTCGCGCGACCTCGCGGCGGTGGCCTGCGAAATGTTTGCCGGCAGGCTCTCGCCCTTTGCATATCTGCGGTCGTTCCGCGGACCGTTGGCCTGGGCGGCGTTCGCCTCGGACGATCCCTTGCCGGCCTTGCTCGATCTGCCGCTCAGCGCGATGCGCATCGCCGCCCGCTGGCTCGGCCGCCGCAAAAGCGCCGCAGCGCCCGCCCCGCAATCGGCGGAACTGCACGGCTGAAGGGGCCGGGACGGCGCGTACTGCCGGCCGCGTGACGTGGCGCAGAGTCGTCTCGTGTGCTATATTGCTGCTATGAGCCCGAGCACCAAAAGAATGCTTGAACAGGTGGAATCCTGGCCCGCGGAGGACCAGGAAGAGTTGGCGGAGTACGCCCGCGAAATCGAGGCACGGCGCACCGGCGTCTACACGATGAGCGACGATGAACGTGTAGCCGTGCGCAAGGGTTTGGCGCAAGCTGATCGCGGCGAATTTGTCCCGGACGATGTCGTTGTAAGCGGGGACAAGCGCCACGACTTATGAAGGTTCGATTTACCCCTCAAGCGTTTGCAGATCGCGAGAGCATCTTCGAATATTTGCGAGAGCGTTCGCCCGGCGGCGCACGCCGGGTGCTGGCAAGCATCCGCGATGCGGTCCGATTGCTGAGTGAATATCCGTACAGCGGCTATAAGACGAACGATCCGGAAGTGCGCGTAAAGTTCTTGGTCCAATATCCGTATAAGATCTTCTATCGTGTTCGCAACGAAGTGGTCGAAATCGTCCACATTCGCCACACGTCGCGTCGACCGTGGCAACCTGTAGAGCAAAACTGAGCTTAAAGCGTTTTTCTCCGCTTCGCAGTCGGCGAAACAAGCTCGCGTTCCCAGCCGAACACGCTGCGGCCGTCGTAGTCGGGCGAGGTTTTGCGCTCCTGTGCGATGAAAGCGTCGACGTTGGGGCCGGTGGCGGCGCGTTCGAGGCGCCGCGATTCGCGGTCGAGCCGATGCAGCGCCGAGAGTTGCTCGTCCTGGCCGAGCTTTGCTTTCTGCACCGCCGATTTGAGCACGCGGATGGTCTCGTCGTAGACCTTGATCGGCACTGGAAACGGATGGCGGTCCTTGCCGCCATGCGCGAGCGAAAAGCGCGCCGGATCGGCAAAGCGGCACGGCGTGCCGTGCACCACTTCGGCGACCAGCGCCAGCGCCCGCACGGTGCGCGCGCCGACGCCGGGCGTGAGCAGAAGCTCAGGAAAGTCGGCGGGGCCGCGTTCGGCTGCTGCGGCCAGATTGCCGTGCAGCCGGCGCAGATGAATGTCGCTTGCGCGCAC
>JASHXZ010000354.1 GCA_030043285.1 Xanthobacteraceae bacterium
TGAAGGAAATTTCCTACATTCACGCCGAGGGCTATGCCGCCGGCGAACTCAAACACGGCCCGATCGCGCTGATCGACGAGAAGATGCCGGTGATCGTCATCGCGCCGCACGATAAGGTGTTCGACAAAACCGCCTCGAACATGCAGGAAGTCGCCGCGCGCGGCGGGCGCCTGATCCTGTTGACCGACAAGATGGGCGCCGAGGCGGCCGCCGACGGCCATGCCTTGACGACACTGACGCTGCCCACCACGCTGGCGACGGTGGCGCCGCTCGTTTATGCGGTGCCGGTGCAGTTGATCGCCTACCACACGGCCGTGATCCTCGGCACCGATGTCGATCAGCCGCGCAACTTGGCCAAGTCTGTGACGGTGGAATGAAGTCTGTGACGGTGGAATAAAACGGACGCCGCCGCTGTGCGGTGATCGGATTCCATAATATAATTGCGCGCCAAAGCGACGCGCACGAAATGCCGAACACGAACACCAGCAACGAACAGCCTGTCGGTCCTGCGCCGCGCCCCTCGGCCGGCGCCGCCAGCCGCATCCGCAATTATTTTCTCACCGGCCTGATCGTCGCCGGTCCGGTCTTGGTCACGGTATGGCTCATCTGGTGGTTCGTCACCTGGGTCGATGCCTGGGTGCGGCCGTTCATCCCGCAAGCCTACCGGCCGGAGACCTATCTGCCGGTCGACGTCCCGGGCTTCGGCCTCGTCATCGCGTTCGTGGCGCTGACGCTGCTCGGCTTTCTCACCGCCAACCTGGTCGGTTCCAGGCTGATCAGCCTCGGCGAAAACATGCTCAGCCGTATGCCGATCGTGCGGCCGATCTACCGCACCGCCAAGCAGATTTTTCAGACGCTGTTTTCCGGCTCCGGATCGAGCTTCCGCAAAGTCGGCTTGGTCGAGTTCCCGGCGCCGGGCATGTGGTCGCTGGTGTTCCTGACGCAATCGCCGAGCGCGGAGATTTCGGCGCGCTTGCCGCAGATCGAGCACGTCTCCGCATTCATGCCGTGCACGCCCAATCCGACCACCGGCTTTTTCTTCTATGTGCCGCGCCGCGACGTCGTCGAGCTCGACATCACGGTCGAAGAGGCCATGCAGCTTCTGATGTCAGCCGGCATCATTCAGCCCGGCGGCGATGCGCACGACAAGCTCGCCGGCCTCGCCGAAACCGCGCGTGCCGCCCAAGCCGCGCGTCACGCGACCGCGACGCCACAACAAGCGCCGACGCCGGCGAAATAGAACCCGCGCGACGACAAGATCGCGCGCGCCGTTGCGCATAACTTTTTCAGCGGGTTTTTGCGGGCACCTCCTCCGATCGGAGGAGGCGGGTAAATGAGCCACGCCAATATAATCCTTTAGTCCTACATCCCAGTTCACAGCCTCATCCACTCAAGGAGGACCGGACAGTGACGCCCGTCACTGTCCAGCATCGGAATAAGACCCACACTAGGCGCCACGCGGGGAGTGTCTTTCATCAAGATCCGCGACGGCAATAAAAGCTTGGTCGAAACTGCATGGGAAATTGCACGGGAGGATAGCCATGAGCTCATGCCCTGATGCTGCTACCGCGCGATACGCCAGCCATGTTCTTAGACTTGCCGTTCTCGAAGCTGCGCTTATCAGCTTGGCGTGGGGCACGCTGCGACCTGCGGCGGCGCAAGATGCGCCGGCGTTTGCGCCCGGCATGATCAGCCATATGCAAAACATGGAGCAATTCAAAGACGTCGATCATGGATTGCAGCCGACGCCGCCGGTCATCCCGCGCTTCGAGGTCGATCCCGACCCGAGCGGGGCGGTTGCCACCTTCCAGCCCAACGGCGCGACTTTCACCTTCAACAATGCGTTCTTCCAAAACCTCGGCACGAATGGCAGGACCTGTTTTACCTGTCATCAGCCGCAAACCGGCTGGACCGTGAGCGCCGCCAGTGTGGCCGAGCGCTTTGTCGCGAGCGGCGGGAGCGACCCAATCTTCCGAATTGTCGACGGCGCCACGTGTCCAAGCGACGACGTCTCGACCCCCGCCGCCAAGCAAGCCGCCTACAAACTGCTGACTGAAAAGGGCTTGATTCGCATCGGATTGCCGCTCCCGGCGGGAGTGCAATTCGCCGTCACGGCCGTGGACGACCCCTACGACTGCAACACCAATCCGGTCACCGGCCTCACCAGCACGACGACGGGCATTGTCTCCACCTATCGGCGCCCACTGCCCGCTACAAACCTCGGCTTCCTCAGCACGATCATGTGGGACGGCCGCGAGCCAAGCCTGACCAGCCAGGCAAACGACGCCACGCTCGGACACGCTCAGGCCGCCACGCCGCCGAGCGCCGCGCAGCTTGCCGAGATCGTGGCCTTCGAAAGCGGCCTGTTCACCGCCCAGGACATCGACAATCAGGCGGGTTATCTGGCCGCCGCCGGCGCCACAGGCGGGCCCGTCGCATTGTCATTACAGCTTCCGAACTTCTTCATTGGCGTGAACGATCCGTTCGGCAACAATCCCACGCATGCGTCGTTTACCTCGCAGATCTTCGATCTGTTTCAGCCGTGGCTCGCGTCCGGACCCGTTGGCTACGTAGCCGCACGTGAATCGATTGCGCGCGGCGAGGAGGTGTTCAACAACACTGTCATCAGCATCACCGGCGTCGCCGGCATCAATGACGTCCTCAACGTCCAGACCTTTTCGGGATCCTGCGGGACCTGCCACGATACGCCCAATGTGGGCAATCACTCGGTCAAGGCGCCGCTCGACATCGGCATCGCCGACGCCGGCGCCAAAGCACCGCCGGTGCTCGACATTTCCGGGCTGCCGGTTTTCACCCTGAAGTGCATGGCGGGGCCGCTGGCCGGAAACGTCTACCAGGTCACCGATCCGGGCCGGGCGACAATCAGCGGCCTGTGCCAGGACATCGGCAAGCTCAAGGGCCCCATTCTGCGCGGCTTGGCGTCGCGCGCACCGTATTTCCACAACGGCTCGGCGGCGACGCTCACGGACGTCGTCAACTTCTACGATCAGAGGTTCAAGATCGGCTTCACCGACCAGGAGAAGACCGATTTGGTGAACTTCCTGAACTCTCTGTGACGGCTCTTAGCTGATAATCTGCCAGCGGGGAGGGGGACGCCACTGCGTTTAACGCAGCGGTGTCCCCCACATTGATTTTGAGCATGTCATCGATCGGCAGACCCGGCGGTTCGGATTCCATTAGTGCCGATTTTCCAGGCCAGCGGCCGCTCACCGGCCTTTGCAACACAAATCGACTCCTGATGACGTGTGGCGGGCCCGCTCAAGAGTCACGCCCCCGGCAGACCCCCCCCTTCTAGGCTTTGACATAGGCGAGGCATTTATCGCCGCGGTGCAGCGCCAAAAGGTTCATGCCGACATCGAATGTCGTATAATCGTTACGTTCAAGCCACGCGCGCAGCGCGTCCTTGTCGACTTTGACCGCCTCGATGAACAGCATCGGATGGTTTCTGGCGACGCAGTCGGCGGCGCCCGCCAGCACGTCAAGCTCCATGCCCTCGACGTCGATCTTGATCAGATCGACGCGCGGGAAGTTGTATGAATCGAGCGTTGTGGTCGGAATGACAACCATCTTGTCTTCGGAATAATCGACAATTTGGCCGATGAACTCGTTGGTAAAGCCTTTTTTCA
>JASHXZ010000355.1 GCA_030043285.1 Xanthobacteraceae bacterium
AGGAAAACGAGGCCATCATCCATCCCTGGATCAACAAGGCGTTGGAGAAGGCGCAGCAAAAAGTCGAGGCGCGCAATTTCGACATCCGCAAGAACATCCTCAAGTTCGACAACGTGATGAACGACCAGCGCAAGGTCATTTTCGATCAGCGCGTCGAGTGGATGAGCGACGAGGTGGGGGCCGAAGTGGTGGCCGACATGCGCCACACTGCGATCGACGATCTGGTCGCCAAGCACGTGCCGGAAAACGCTTATCCGGAACAATGGGACACGCCGGGGCTGCGCGAAGAACTCAAGCGCGTGCTCGGCGTCGACCTGCCGGTCGACGAATGGGCCAAGGAAGAAGGTATTGCGGACGAGGAAATCTTCAGCCGCGTCGAAAACCGCGCCGACGAGCACATGGCGGCGAAGGCGGCCCAGTGGGGCGCCGACGTCTTGCGTTATATCGAGAAGTCGATCCTGCTGCAGACGCTCGATCATTTGTGGCGCGAGCACTTGATCATGCTCGAGCATCTGCGCCAGGTGATCGGCCTGCGCGGCTACGGCCAGCGCGATCCGCTCAACGAATACAAGGCCGAAGCGTTCAGCCTGTTCGAGGCGATGAGTCAGAGCCTGCGCGAAGCGGTCACCGCGCAGCTCATGCGCGTCGAGGTCATGCCGGCGCCGCCGCCCGAAGAACAGGCCACCATGCTGCCGGTGATGGAGGCCCACAAGGTCGATCCGCTCACCGGCGAGGACGAAATGGCGCTGGCGACGGCCGGCGGCGAAACCCTTGCCCGGCTGGGCATCGGCCGCGGCAGCGCTGCGGGCTTGGCCGGTTCTGGCCCAGCCATAGGCGCGGCGGCGACGGGCACCGCGCCTGCGCCGGCGCGCAATCCGCAAGACCCGACAAGCTGGGGCAAGGTCGGCCGCAACGAGACGTGCCCGTGCGGTTCAGGCAAGAAGTTCAAGCATTGCCACGGCAGGTTTCAGTAACAGGTGCCAGTAATCAGTCGTCAGCGATCAGATCGCGCAACACGATCTGATTACTGATTACCGACTTCTGACTACATCCCCCAGCGGCTGTCGAAGCTGCCGGCCGGCACCACGGGCTGGGCGCCGCTGATCAGGCCGTTGCCGCTGGCCGGCGGGGCGAACGCAGCCGCCTGCTGCTGCGGCGTCGGCTGTGAGCTTTGCGCTACGGCAGGCTGCGGCTTGGGCGGCTCGGATTTAGCCGCCTCGATGGATTTCGGCCGCAACGCTGCGGCGGCGGCCGGGCTTTCATGCGCCGCTTGTCGCGGCTTCGGCGCAATCGCGCCGGCATTGGCCGTCTGCACCGCAGCCGGCACACTCGCGGCCGGCGGCTCGGCGTCGTGCCGCGACGCGAACAGGCTGCCGAACAAATTGTGCAGGCCGCTGCCGGGCGCGCCCGGCGGTTCGGCGATGGCCGCAGTGGTGTCGCTCTCCGAGCCGAGCGGCGGCGAAAGCGCCGGCGGCAACCGTCCCGGCTGCAGCGGCGGCACGTGCAGATGGCCCTCGTTGTCGTACGTGTAGGTCGGGTTATCGAGCTTGGCGACGAACACCCGGTTCATGCCGCCATCGGTCCCGGTATTGAGCGGCGCTACCGGCACGTTGTCTTTCACCAGCTGCGCCAGCACGTATTCGTCGTGGCGCTGCTTCTCCTGTGCGGCCTCGGCGATGGTCGGATCGGTCTGGTATTGCGGGCAGTGGCCGGTCGGCGTGAAGTTCAACGGCTTGGTCGAATTGCCCGGCGCCACTGCGTCGAACACGTAATGGCGGTCGCAGACGTCGACCTTGGGCTCGAGATGCGACACCTCGAAATGATCGTAGCCCTGCTTGATCATCTGCCAGAACGGCATGTTCGGATTGTTGCGATGACGCGCCAGATTGGCCGGCGTCATGCGGAACGGATAGGCCTGGATCTGAAACTCTTTCTGGCCGCCGAGGAACGATTCGCGGGCGAGCGCGTAGATCTCGCCGATCTCCTCGTCGGTCATGGCGTAGCAGCCGCGCGACGAGCAATCGCCGTGGATCATCAGGAAGGCGCCGTGGCGGTTGTTGGCGCGGTCGTAGGCGTTGGGGAAGCCGGTGTTGATGGCAAGGTAGTAGTTGGAATTGGGATTCATCAGGCCGGGCGTGATCGCATAAAAGCCTTCGGGCGCCTGGCGGTCGCCTTCCTTCACCTTCGGCCCGAGGTCGCCCGACCAGCGGCAGATCGGATAGACCTTAAGCAGTGCGTAGCGCCCGCTGGTGTCCTGCTTCCAGACTTCGAGCTCCGACTCTTCCTTGAAGAGACGCACCAGGATCGGCGAGTCCTTGGGCATGTTCTTGGCTTGGAGCTGCGCCAGCATTTGCGGCGACAACTCCTTCATCGCACGCGTCGGCAGGTCGTAACCTTCCTCGCCGAAACAGCCGCCAAGCGCCACGGCACTAGCGAGAACCGCCAACGTCATCAACACGCGCCGAAAACGCGACGCGCGAACCACACGGGCGCGGTTCAATGCGATACTCCCCGACGGATGGACCATCCCCATGCCATCACTGGTCCCATGGTTATCCCTGAGCGGTGGCTTTCGCAAGACGGACGGACGCCGCACAGGGTGACGCGCCGCATCATAAGGAACCGTAAACTTTCGACAAATTAGCGCGGTGATTCCAAGGCCCTAGCAACCATTGCGGCACGGACCGGCGGCGCCGCTCGCGCCGCTGCGGTGGATCGATCTCGGCAAAATCGTGGCGCCGATATGGCAGTGGGCTCGAAAGAGTTCAGACTCAGGCCAGCGCGCGACCAATCGTGGTGAATTTTTCCCGCCGCAGCCGCACGATGGTGGCGCGGTCGAGCGCGCGCAATTCGGCGAGCGCGGCGGCAATCGCTTCGCCCGCCGCCGCAATGGCTGCGGCCGGCTCGCGATGCGCACCGCCGACCGGCTCCGACACGATCGTGTCGATGACGCCGAGCCGCAACAAATCCTGGGCGGTGATCTTCATGGCCGCCGCCGCATCCTGGGCGCGCGCGGTGTCGCGCCACAGGATCGAGGCCGCGCCTTCCGGCGAGATCACGCTGTAGATGGCGTGCTCGAGCATGATCACGCGGTTGGCGGTGGCGATCGCCACCGCGCCGCCGGAGCCGCCTTCGCCGATCACGGCGGCGACATTCGGCACGCTGATTTCGAGGCACGCTTCGGTCGAGCGGGCAATGGCCTCGGCCTGGCCGCGTTCCTCGGCGCCGATGCCCGGATAGGCGCCGGCCGTATCGATCAGCGCGATCACCGGAATGTCGAAACGGTCCGCCATCCGCATCAGCCGCACCGCCTTGCGATAGCCTTCCGGCCGCGCCATGCCGAAATTGTGCTGCAGCCGGCTCTCGGTGTCTGAGCCCTTCTCGTGGCCGATGACGCAGACGCTCTCGCCCTGGAACCGGCCGAAGCCGCCGACGATGGCCGCATCCTCGCCGTGCTTGCGGTCGCCGGCGAGCGGCGTGAAATCCCCGATTAGCGCTGCGATGTAATCGAGACAATGCGGCCGCTGCGGATGACGCGCGACCTGCGTCTTCTGCCAGGGCGTGAGCTCGCCGTAGAGTTCCTCGAGCGCCGCCGCCGCCTTGGCTTCGATGCGGCCGATCTCCTCGCCGATGGCGATGGCGTCGCCGTCTTCCTGCAGCGCGCGCAGTTCCTCGACCTTGGGCTCCAGCTCGGCCACCGGCTTTTCGAAATCGAGATACGAGCGCATCAGCGGAGAAATCTAAGACCTATCGAGTGGTGAGGACAGATGGCGGCGTCATGTGTGCCGGGGCACTGGCAAGTCAAGGAGATCGTTACCCGAAATTCGCATGATCATCCTTCTTCTAGGCGACGAATTTCCTCCTCGACAACAGTTTTCAGCGGTTCCAAGGAGTTCTTAAGCGTGTTCCAAAGAATCTCATCGCGAACGACCTGATAGCCATGTCGATAAATGTTCCCGGAAGCTATGATCTTGATCCAATCGATGTCGGAGTGACGCTCTTTCACCTCAGGACTCAACCTTCGCGCGGCCTCAGAAATGATTTCCAGACACCGCGTTACCGCGTAGACCGTTCGTCGATCCGCCTGGAATTCGCTAAAGGTCAGACCTTTGCTGAATGATCGCGCTAAAGCAATGTTCTCTAAGATGTCCCCGAGAGCAATCCGGCCGTTTTTAGAACGCATAGATGGCGTCGCTAGTTGCAGGCATGCGGATGGTCGGTTTCAGTGCTTCTCGATCGACGACATCAACTGGTCCTTCGAAAAGGCCTTCAATGTACAACTCAATCCCTGCATACTCGAACACTCCGATTTTCGCCTCGGGGTCCAATTCGATCATAATATCGATATCGCTGTCGGGACGAGCGTCACCTCGCGCGACCGAGCCAAATACGGCAGCGTGAGATATACCGCGGGCGCGCAGTGCGTCCGCGTTCCTCTGCAAAACGCCTATGACATCACGCTTGTTCATATGACAACTATTAGCAAAATCCGTCGCAAATTGCATCAGCCCTGAGCGTCCCGAGTGTCCGCCAGTGGGTGGAGGTCGCGCACCAGACTCTTCAGGCGCTCCTCCAGCACATGGGTATAGATCTGCGTGGTCGAAATGTCGGCGTGGCCGAGCAGCGTCTGCACCACGCGCAGGTCGGCACCGTTGTGCAGCAAATGGCTGGCGAAAGCGTGACGCAAGACGTGCGGACTTATCTGCTCGTCGCGCAGGCCGGCAGCGGCGGCGAGCGTCTTGAGGTCGCGCGCGAAGTGCTGGCGCGTCAGGTGCCCGCTGTCGCCGAACGAGGGGAACAGCCATTTCGATGGCGCGGATTGCGTTTCGCGTCCGGCTTCGGCGAGCAGCGTCAGATAAGCCTGCATCGAGCGCTTCGCCGCGTCGTTGAGCGGCACTATGCGTTCCTTGTTGCCCTTGCCGCGCACCACGATGACGCGCGCGTCGCGCCGCGCCGCGGACGCCGGCAGCGCCACCAGCTCGGACACGCGCAAGCCCGTGGCGTACAGTGTCTCAAGGAGGCAGGCGAGCCGCGCCGCGCGCAGCCGGCGCGGCAACAGCGCGCCAGGTTCGACCATGGCGGCGGTGCGCAACAGCCGGTCGACGTCGGCGATCGACAGCGTCTTCGGCAGCGGCCGGGTGCGTTTCGGCCCTTCGAGGACGGCGGCCGGATCGTCGCGGCGATGCCCTTCGGCGTAGAGAAAACGATAGAGCTGGCGGATCGCCGACAGCCGCCGCGCCACGGTTGCGGCGCTCAGGCCGCGCCGCGCGAGGTCGCCGAGATAGCCGCGCAGCGGCTCGGTGCCCGTATTGGCGATGGTCCAGCGGGCCTCGGCGAGATGCGCGGTGAAATCGGCGAGGTCGCGGCTATAGGCCGAGAGCGTGTTGGCTTCTGCGCCGCGTTCGGCCGCCAGCATATCGAGGAAAAGACCGATCAGCCGCTCGTCGGCTTGGCGCGCCGGTTGCGCCCGGCTTCGCGCTGCGGGGCCGGCCAAGAGGTTAGCCCGGGCGCCCGCAATGGCGCCAGCGTCACTGGTTCTTGAAGAACTTGTTCGGCGGGATGGTGACGCTGATCTCACGCGGCTTGGGTTGCACGAAATTCGCTAACGAATATAGACCGGCATAGACAAGGCCGCACAAAATCGCCAGCACGGTGAGTAAGCGCAGCAGGCTCGGCATCGCAACAACGCCCTGGGCTCGCCTATTGGTGCCGGCGGAGCGGACCGAGTACGATCATGTCCGAACCGGTCTGACAAGGGCTCCGTTGCCGCCGAAGGCGCCGGGGCGAGGCCGCGGACGAGAGCGCACATGACTGATATTGCGTTACAAAATGACGCCAATGCGGCTGTGCCGGCGGACGCCATCCGGGCCGCGCTCAACCACCGCTCGGTGGTGCTGGTCGGCATGATGGGGGTGGGAAAATCCTCGATCGGGCGCCGGCTCGCCGCCCGCCTGGGTGTCCCATTCGTCGATGCCGATGCCGAGATCGAGAAGGCGGCCGGCATGAGCATTTCCGACATTTTCGCCCGCCACGGCGAGGCCGACTTCCGCAGCGGCGAGGCGCGGGTCATCGCGCGGCTGCTCGACACCGGACCGCAGGTCCTGGCCACCGGCGGCGGCGCCTTCATGAACGACGGGACGCGCGCAAATATCAAAAGCA
>JASHXZ010000123.1 GCA_030043285.1 Xanthobacteraceae bacterium
GCTCGGCATCCAACGTGCAAAGGCGGCGCAGCCGATTGTCTTGACCCTGACTCGGGAGATCATCAAGGTTCGTCCGGTCAGTGATTGCGATGAGGGCGACAGCGTCGGCTACATCCGCATCAAGGAATTCAACGAGTTGACGGCCGACGAGTTGAAGAGTGCGATCGCCGAGCTGTCGGCGAAAATCCCGGCCGACAAAATGAAAGGCTACATTCTCGATCTGCGAAATGATCCGGGCGGCTTGCTTGATCAGGCCATCGCCGTCGTGAACGACTTCATGAGCCAGGGCGAGATCGTCTCGACCCGCAGCCGCGACTCCGCCGAGGATCAGCGTTTCTTTGCCAAGCGCAAACCTGGCGATCTGACCAATGGCAAGCCGCTCATCGTTTTGATCAATGGCGGCTCGGCATCGGCCTCGGAAATCGTAGCCGGCGCCTTGCAGGATCAGAAGCGCGCAACCATCCTCGGCACACGGTCCTTCGGCAAGGGATCGGTTCAGACGATCATGCCTTTGGGATCGGGCAATGGCGCGCTCCGATTGACGACAGCGCGCTACTACACACCCTCGGGCCGATCGATTCAGGCAGAAGGGATCACACCCGATATCGAGGTCCTGCAAAACGTACCCAAAGATCTGCAAGGGAGCGAAGTAGAAGTTAGCGAGGCGAGCCTTCCCGGACATTTCCACGCGCAAGGAAAGGAAGAAAAGGGTTCACAAGCATACGTACCTAGCAAACTCGAAGACGACGTCGCCCTGCAAACAGCGCTCGCACTCATGCGCGGCACCAAGCTCAATCCAGCGTTCCCACCGAAGAAACAGCTGGCGATGCCGTGAATTCGGAGCGCAACCGCGCCCCATGTGAGTGTTGTAATCCGGCTTCGATAATACGGACCCAGATCGTCGTTGCAACGCACGAGGTTACTTCTGGCACCAAGCCTCGGTTGAGGCGGTGCCAGGGCACGTCGACCATTGGGGAAAGCCGACGTAATTGTGTGGCAAAACGCTCGGTTGAGATGACTGCCGAACTGTGCTTCCGTCGGGTAGGACGATGGTTCCGCGGCAGCGGTCCTCCGAAATCCTCCGTATCGAGATCGACGATGCGGCACATCACGCTTGATAGTTTAAGCCGCGCAAAACATAATCTCGCAACCGCCGCAGTTTACCGTTCGCACTTTTCAGATGATTCTGGATCCGATGCTGCGAAGTCGGTTCGGAGCACGGGACCGGCTTTCGTCGGACTGGTCAAGCGCGATCAATTGATGGTAGCATTCATAAGATCGGCAATCCGCTAAGTTCTTCCATCGTCACGCGGGTGCCAAAGGCGATCCTTAACAAGAACTGGTCGCTTGGTACCGCGCCAGCCGCCGAGTCGTTTGGAGCTTGGTTATCCAATGCTGATATCGGCATTCGACCGCGTCGCGCATAACTTCGACAAGTACCGGCGCCTGCCGCACGGCGTCCCCGAAGCAATTCGTTCGGCCGTTTTCGACGCCACGAAAATAGCATCATCCCATCCGCGGCTGCTCGATATCGGCTGCGGCACCGGCCGGATTGGCTGGCCATTCGTCGTAGCTGGGGACGATTATGTCGGCGTCGATCTCTCGGCCGGCATGCTGGGTGAATTCGCCCATCGGGCCGCTGCGCCGGATGGCGGTTCTCCGCGATTGGTGATGGCGGATGGCCGGCAATTGCCATTTGCCGATTCGGTCTTCGACCTTGTCCTGCTGATTCACGTTTTTGGTGGGCTTGGCGACTGGCGGCGGCTCGGCAGCGAGGCCAGGCGGGTCTTGCGATTGTCCGGGTCGCTGATCCTGGGCCGGATCGCGCCGCCCGCCGACGGCATCGATGCGCGCATGAAACGACAGCTCGCCTCGATCCTCGAAACGCTCCGCGCCGAGCCAGACAAAACAGACACGCGCAGCGACGTCGAAGGTACTCTCGCCGCCGAGGCGGCCGCCTCGAGCCGCGTCATTGGGGCAACGTGGACATGCGAGCGCACGCCGCGCGGCTTTATCGAACGCCACCGCAACGGCGCGCGCTTTTCCGCGCTGCCTGCGCCAATCAAAGAAGACGCGCTGCGTGAACTCGCCTCCTGGGCCGCGGCCACATTTGGTTCGCTGGACGCCAGCTTTACGGAAAGCCACCAGTTTGAACTGCAAATCTTCAAATTTCAAAACACGATGGATCGGCCGTGAGCGAAACTCCCGTTGGCCTTGAGCTGAGCGAGCTGGCGAAGCGTCTGCAGAGCGGAACGCTGAGCGACACCACATCGCAGCGTGCGACCGAAGCGACGCCGGACCTCGCCATCCTGCCTTGGGCGAATGTCATCAAGATTGGCGGCCAAAGTATTATGGACCGCGGCCGCAAGGCGGTCCGCCCAGTGGTCGATGAAATCGTCGCCAACTTGCCGAAGCACAAGATGATCCTCGGCACCGGCGCCGGGACGCGCGCCCGCCATGTTTACAGCTTGGCCATCGATCTTGGCTTGCCGGTCGGCGTTCTGACCGTGCTGGGCACCGCCGTCGCCTGGCAGAACGCGCAGATGCTGCAGTATCTTCTGGCCGCCCATGGCATCGCGTTCCTCGAACCGGAAGGCTTTCCCTCGCTGGCGCATTATCTCATGGAGCGCGGCGCGGTCATCTGTCAGGGCATGCCACCGTACAAACTGTGGGAACAGAACCCCGAAATCGGGCGCATACCCCCACAACGTACCGACACTGGCTGCTTTCTGATGGCCGAAGTGCTGGGCGCGCGAAAGATGATTTACGTCAAAGACGAAGACGGACTGTTCACCGCCGATCCGAAAAAGGACGCTCACGCGACGCATATCCCGCGCATCAGTGTACAGGACCTGCTGCAGCGCGATTTCGACGATCTCATCGTCGAGCGGGCGGTCCTCCAGCTGATGCTCAATGCCCGCAACCTCAAGGAAATCCAGTTCGTCAACGGGCTCAAACCCGGTCAGCTGTCGGCCGCATTGGACGGTCGGCCGGTGGGTACCATCATCTTCAATGCGACGAGAGGAGGAGCGGCGTGACGGACACGATCGTCGGAGCCCAGCATGTCGTCTCGCCATTGATGCGCGAGTCTCTCGTGGACAAGGCGGTGATGGCAAGGACTGAGTCTGCGGTGTGCGCCATCCTGCCGAACATCAACGTGATTCAGATCGGCGGCCTGTCGATCATGGACCGTGGCCATAAAATCCTGCAGCCGTTGCTCGACGAGATCGTCGCCAATCAGCATCGCCACGCCCAAGTTGTCGGCGTCGGACCCGGCGTGCGCGCCCGGCACATCCTTTCGGTAGGGCTCGATCTCGGCCTTCCCACCGGCGCCCTTGCGACGCTCGCCGCCAAGTCGTCTGCGCAAAACGCCTACATGGTGTCATGTCTGCTGGCGCGGCACGGTTTCGTCTACCTGGAAGCGCCGTTCATCGTGCAACTCCTGCCCGCGATCCTGGCGGCAGCGCGTGGCGCGGTATTCAACGGCATTCCGCCCTACGATCTGTGGGAGCATCCACCTGCACTCGGCAAAATTCCGCCGCACGGCAGCGACACGGGTTCCTATCTGGTAGCTGAAGTGTTCGGCGCGCGCTCGGTCATTCTGGTCAAGGACGTCGACGGGCTCTTCGAAGCTGATCCGAAGACACACCCGGAAGCCAAGTTCATCCCGAAGATCGATGCGGCAGAGCTTCTTCGCATGAAGCTTCCCACGTTGCCGATCGAGCCGGCGGTGCTGGAATTGCTGACGCGGGGGAAGCTTGTCAGGAGCGTGCGAATCGTAAACGGTCGCGTCCTGGGCAACTTGACCCGTGCGCTCGCGGGCGAAGCGGTCGGAACCCTCATCTACGCCTGAGGTCACGCGTTTCGCGTGCTCGGAAGATGCCGCCTTACCGTCTCGACTCATAATCTTGCTCTGGCTAACGATGCCTTGTCACAGCCGTTGCGTGTTGGTAAGCCCTCTGCTAACTTCAAGATGGGGAGCGAAATGGCACAGCTCGATTGGTCGATAAACATCGTTTCCGCCGGCAGCTTGGCGGCATTTGAACCCAATCTGGCGCCAGCGGTGCCACCCGGCACCCCGCTCAACGCGCAGTCCACCGACATCGTGAGCTGGGCGAACCGCACCAGCGAGACCCACCAGCCCTGGCCCACCCAGGGCAACGTCCAGGACGGGCCACCGGTGGTTGTGCCGCCCGGCGAGAGGCCCTCGCCGTTTTTTTGCGATCCGATTCCGCCCGACTCGTCGTCGCAGCCGCAATACGTAGTGACCGGCGCGACGAACACGACGATCTATTATTGCTGCTTGTTCCATCCGCAGGAGCGCGGGGCGATCAACATCACCACGTTCTGAGCGTCGCGACAGCGTCCGCGTGCACTTCCGCAACATGACAGCAGTGGGAGAAAAATGAGCAAACGATATCTCTTTGGCCGGGCGCGCGTAGCCGCCATCAGCGTGTGCCGTGCCGCCGCGGTGGCTGTGCTTGCGCTGCTGCCCGTGCTGTGGCTTGCCGCGCCAGCCCGGGCGCAGCAGGCCAATGCCTGCCCGCCGCAGCTGGATCTGTCACAACTGAAGCTGCCGGAGATCGATTCGAACGGCCGTGGTATCACGGCCGGCATGATCGTGCTGTCGGATGCCCAACGGGCGTTTCAGATCTCGCTCGGTACTCCTGGCTCGTCCGGACAATGCGTGCCGCAGCTTCTGCGGTCCTTCCAGAACCATGAGCCGGTCGCGCCCAATCCCAGCGCGGCGCCCCCGCTCCCCCTGCCCGGCCCGACCATCCGTGCCGAACTCGGCGACGTGGTGCAGATCACATTCCTCAATCAGATTGATCCGCTGGACTACGGCGCCTCGATCGACCGGTGGGAGAATCTGACCCAGATAACGGAGCAACCCGGACTCGGCTGCGATTCCAGCACCGCCGGCTACCCGCAATTGAGCGCCGGGCCGCCACCCGTCTATGACACAATGCCGAACTGCTTTCATGGATCGAGCACAGGCAATCTGCACTTTCACGGCACTCACACGAGTCCGCAATCCGCGGCCGACGACGTGTTCGTGCAAGTGCGACCGTCGCCGCGGGAGAACGGCGCCCCGGTGGTCACCGCGGCGACGGTGAAGCCGATGTTTGACGAGTTCTTTGCGAAGTGTGCAGCAACCCTCAAAGCCGACAATTTGGCCGAGTGGCCGAAGGTCTGGTCCGATCTGCCCACCGCTTACACCACGCTGGAAGAGAAACTGCTCAAGGCCTACGACCAGGGCAAGCCGCCACAGACCCAGTTGTGGCCGCCGGATGAAGAAAAGATCGCGGCCGGCGAGTGGCCGCAATACTATATCGGCGCATTCCCTAACTGCTTTATCGTGCCAAAATATCCCGGCGTGGTGCCACACGACGGCATGCAGATGGCCCTGCACATGGGCCAGGCGCCCGGCACCCATTGGTACCATGCGCACAAGCACGGCTCGACGTTCCTCAACGTGGGCAACGGGATGGAAGGCGCGCTGATCATCGAGGGCGATGACTACGACGGCAAATTCAACGCCTTTTACAACCAGTACCGCACCGACAAGTCCACCGACTGGACGCGCCAGCAGCCGATTCTGATCGTGAACCAGTATGCGAACACGCCTGGGCTGGAGCGTGGCGGCGGAGCACCGCCCACGCCCTTCGCGGTGAATGGCGAGCAAGAGCCGACGCTGACCATGTATCCGGGCCAGGTGATGCTGTGGCGCATCATCAACGCCTCGACAACCGACGGGTTTTATCTGCCCGCGCTGCCGGCCGGCTTCGCTTGGCGGCAGACCGCGCAGGACGGGGTACAATTCGACGACCAGAACTATCAGTCACGCGCGGAACGCCCGGTGTTCGTGGCGCCGGGCAACCGCATCGACCTGCTGGTGCAGGCGCCGAGCGTGGTCACCAACGCGCTGAATCCGATCAACGTCTACCAGGGCACATCGGTGAGCGCTGCCGAGACCTCACCGCCGAATGCGATTTTGTTCACGATCAAGCTGGCCGGCACCGGCCCGGCGATGCCGCTCATGCCGCATATGCCGCCGCGCCCGGGTTTCCTGAAGGACATCAGCCCAGGGGAACTCAGCAAGCAGACGCAAACCCTGGACTTCGCCACCACCGGCGGGGGCGGTCAGCGGAAGGAGACGATTAACGGCCACAAGTTCATGGAAGGG
>JASHXZ010000356.1 GCA_030043285.1 Xanthobacteraceae bacterium
TCGCCCGCGCGCAAGGTCGGCGAGATCGACAATCGCGGCAGTCATTTTTACCTCGCCCTGTACTGGGCGCAGGCGCTGGCCGCCCAGACCAAGGACGCGGAGCTGCAAGCCCGCTTCAAACCGCTGGCCGAAACGCTTGCCAAGAACGAAGCCAAGATCAATTCCGAGCTGATCGGCGCGCAGGGCAAGCCGGTCGACATCGGCGGCTACTACCTGCCCGATGCCGCCAAGGCGTCGGCCGCGATGCGGCCGAGTGCCACGCTCAACGCCGCGATCGCCGCGCTCTGACGCGGCGGCCGGCAGCGGGCGCACCGCAACGGGATCGAAGCCTCATGGCGAAAATCAAAGTCACCAACCCCGTCGTCGAGATGGACGGCGACGAGATGACCCGGATCATCTGGCAGCTCATCAAGGACAAGCTGATCCGTCCCTATCTCGATATCGACTTGATGTATTTCGACCTCAGCATCCAAAAGCGCGACGAGACCCGCGACCAGATCACCACCGAGGCGGCGGAAGCCACCAAGAAGGTCGGCGCCGCGGTCAAGTGCGCCACGATCACGCCCGACGAAGCCCGGGTCAAGGAATTCAAGCTCCACGAAATGTACCGCTCGCCGAACGGCACCATCCGCAACATTCTGGGCGGCGTGATTTTTCGCGAGCCGATCATCTGCAAGAATGTGCCGCGGCTCGTCCCCGGCTGGACCAAGCCGATCATCATCGGCCGCCACGCCTATGGCGACCAGTACCACGCCACCGACTTCCAGGTGCCCGGCAAGGGCAAGCTCACCCTCACCTTCGTCGGTGACGACGGCAACAAGATCGAGCGCGAAGTATTTGCCTTCCCGGGCGGCGGCGTCGCCATGGCGATGTACAATCTCGACGCTTCGATCCGCGACTTCGCCCGCGCCTCGATGAACTACGCGCTCTCGCGCGGCTATCCACTCTACCTGTCGACCAAGAACACGATCGTCAAAGTCTATGACGGCCGCTTCAAGGACATCTTCCAGGAAGTCTATGACAGCGAGTTCAAGGCCGAGTTCGCAAAGAGGAGGCTGACCTACGAGCACCGGCTGATCGACGACATGGTGGCGGCGTCGCTCAAATTGTCAGGCGGCTACGTCTGGGCGTGCAAGAACTACGACGGCGACGTGCAGTCGGATACGGTCGCGCAAGGCTACGGCTCGCTCGGGCTGATGACCTCGGTGCTCACCAGTCCGGACGGCAAGATCGTGGAGGCCGAGGCCGCCCACGGCACGGTGACGCGGCATTACCGCGAACACCAGAGAGGCCGTGAGACTTCGACCAATTCGGTGGCGTCGATCTTCGCCTGGACCCGTGGGCTCGCCCACCGCGCCAAGCTTGACGGCAATGCCAAACTCAGACGCTTTGCCGAAACGCTGGAAAAGGTCACGGTCCGCACGGTCGAAGCCGGCTCCATGACCAAGGATTTGGCGCTTCTGGTCGGTCCCGATCAGAAATGGCTCACCACCACCGGCTTTCTCGACGACGTCGATGAGAATCTGCAAAAGGCGATGGCGTAAGCGCGAGCGATGCGACTATGGCGCGGGCAATGCCCGCGCTCGTTTTGTGACTTTCACGGCGGCCAAAAACGGCTATTTTCTTCCCCAGCGGATGGCTGGTCCGCGGCATCGTTCATCACAATGCTTATCGGGGGGTACCAATGAGTGCCACAGCGCAGAGGCCGGAAGTCCCGGTCGCGGTCGCCGTGCCCGGTGCGACGACGGTTGCGGTTTTCCAAGCGGTCGGCGCCCAAATCTATGAAGGCAAGGCGGGCGGCGACGGCAAGTTGGCTTGGAGTTTTCGCGAGCCGGTTGCGACCCTGATTGAGCACGGCAAGACCGTAGGCTGCCATTTCGCCGGCCCGACTTGGCAGGCCGCCGACGGCAGCGCCATCACCGCCAAAGCCTCCGGCAACGCGCCGGGCGCGACGGCGAACGACATTCCGCTGCTCAAGCTCGACGTGCAAAGCCACAAAGGCAGCGGCATCCTGTCCAAGGTGAGCGTGGTGCAGCGGCTCGATACCAAGGGCGGCATCCCGCAAGCCGCTTGCACCAAGGCCGGCGAATTTTGCAGCGTGCCCTACACCGCCACGTACGTGTTCCTGAGCACGGACAAATAACGGCCGGGCCTGACCGTCGGGCCGCCCGCCATGGCAATCCGCCCCGGCGCGGCTTATCTCATGGCCATGGCAGACGCGCCCAACGCGCCGAATAAGAAGCTCCGCATTGCCGGGGCAGTGGTGCTGTTTGCCGCGCTGTTCGCCATCCTGATTGCGGCCGGCTGGTACGCGGCCCACGCCTGGAGCTCGGTCAGCGGGCCGCCGATGCCGACTAGCGGCTATGTCGCCATGACCTTGGGCGTCGTGTTTTCCCTCGTGGTCGGCTGCGGGCTGATGGCGCTCTTGTTCTATTCGCACCGCCACGGCTATGACGATCAGATTCGATACGACGATCCGCATCGGTACGACGATCTGCCTCAGAGCAAGCACGACGGCCGGCAATAGGTCACGTTCAGCTGCAGCAGCCTGTTGCACCGGACGCGGCATGTCCGTAGCTTTGCCGCACCTTCAGCCGCGTTGTTAAGAATCGAGGTTAACCCGATGACCAAGACCATCCGTCTGCAGAGCGACAGCAACGCCCATGACCGGCCGTGGCGGGTCGCGGTCGAGCAAGGCTTCTTTGCCGCCGAAGGTTTGGACGTCGAATATTTCGAGGACAACCCCAAAGGCGCGGCCGGACGGGTGCAGGATTTTTCCCAGCGCTGGAAGGAATCGCAGCTGCAGAAGGGCGCGCTCGAGGTTTACCCGGTGTGCGAATGGGGCGCCATCGAGCGCGTGCAGACACTCGGCGGCGGCAAGATCATCGGGCTCGACACCACCGTGCGCACCGGCGCGCTGATGGTCGGCAAGGATTCGAAAATCACCTCACCCGCGCAACTGCGCAACGTGCCGATTGCGGTGACTTGGCACGCCGGCACGTTCTATGCGGCCATCGAGGTTTTGGAAGCCGCCGGCGTGCCGTTCGACGAGATCAAGCTCGTGCACGCCAACGACCGGCTCGAGGCGTTGTTGAGCGGCCAGGCCGAAGCAGCGGCGCTGATGGAGCCGCTGGTCAGCCGCGCGCGCGCCGCCGGCGCCCGCTCCATCGCCGACTTGCGCTGGCGCGGCGGCATTGTCGCCGGCAACGACATCGACGACGCGACCGCCGAAAAGTTGCGCCGCGCGCTCAACCGGGCGATCGCCTGGCTCTCCGAGAACGACGAGCGTTCGCGCGAGCAAGTTCTGCGCGATCTGCCGCCCGAACAGCGCCAAGGCGGCCTGATGCCCGAACTGGTCGGGGTCGGGAGCTACCGCGCCGAGGAATTCCGCGAAAAGGTCGACTGGATGCTCGATCGCGGCTTTCTCGAAGCTGCGCCGGCCTATGACGAGGTGGTGCGCAGCAAATAGCGGCCCGTCTGGGGCGCTGTGCCGCAAAAGCCTCGCCTTTCGCAAATATCACCTATGCGCCACCAGCCGATCACGCAAAATCGTCCGTCGGTGCATTGTGTTAACCTCGCCGGGGCGGCAAAACAGAGCCGCGCGACCGACACGGGCGGCAGCGGCTGACGCTGCCGCCACGCCGGCCGCATCACGGTAAACGGCACTCCCGGTGCAACCAGGCTTCATGTCTTCGATTCTGCGGCGCGAGCTGAGCGGCATTGCCGCCGCGCTGCTACTGGTGGTGGTGACCACGCTCGTCGCCGTCTTCCTCCGCCAATATGTCGGCATCCTGCGCGGCTCGGTCCTCTATCTCATCCCGGTGATGGTGCTGGGTTACACCTACGGTGTCCTGCCGGCGCTGATCGCCGCGGTCGCCGGCGTGCTGCTCTCCGGCTATCTGTTCTTCGCCCAGCTTTACAGCCTGCGGGTCGCATCGCCGCAGGAGATCCTCAATCTGCTCCTGTTCATGGTCGTTGCGGTGGTGGTGTCGCAGCTTTCCAGCTCCGCCAAGCGTCACATTACGCTCGCCCGCAAGCGCGAACTGGAAATGAGCGATCTTTACGCGTTCTCGCGCCGGCTCGCCGCGGCGCCCAACGCCGCCGAAATCTTTGCCGCCATCCAGCACCATTTGACCAACCTCGTGCAGCGCCGCGTCGTGCTGCTCGGCGCCGCCGAGGCCGGCCATGCCGCCGAGGTGCCCGAGCGCGTGCGCGCCGAGGTGACGCGCGTCGAACGCGACCGCGAACTGGAATGCACGGTCGAGGACGGCGCCGGCAACACCTGGCTCATCCGCCGCGTGTCGCCGAAAATGCCGGCCTTCGGCATGGTCGCGGTCGATCTCGGCAAGGTCGCGCGCGAGACTTTGGCCGAGATGCGCCAGCGCATCGACGACGCGCTCGCCGACGCCGCTGCCACGCTGGAGCGGCTCGACGTGGCGCGCGCGCTCAACGAGGCCAAGATGCGCTCGGAGACCGAGCTTTTGCGCGAGGCGCTGATCGGCTCGGTGTCGCACGAATTGCGCACGCCGCTCGCCTCCATTCTCGGCGCCGCCACCGTGCTCGCCAACGCGCCGGCGCTGGCCAAGGACGAGCGGCTCCTCGGGCTTGCCGGCGTGGTGCGCGACGAGGCCG
>JASHXZ010000357.1 GCA_030043285.1 Xanthobacteraceae bacterium
GCCGGAACGATGCGACATCACCGCGGTGTAGCCTGCCTTGTGGGCGGTCTCGACGGCTGCCAGCGTCTCGGTCAGCGTGCCGATCTGGTTGACCTTGATGAGGATCGAGTTGCCGACGCCGTTTTTGATGCCGTCGGCGAGCCGCGCCACATTGGAGACGAAAACGTCGTCGCCCACCAGCTGGCACGTGGCGCCGATCTGCTGCGTCAGCTTTTGCCAGCCGGCTTGATCGTCCTCGGCCATGCCGTCTTCGATGGAGACGATCGGATAGCGCTTGGTCAATTCGGCCAGATACGCAACCTGCTGATCGATCGAACGCGTCTTGCCCTCGCCTTTGTAGCGATAGGAGCCGTCAGCGAAGAACTCGCTCGCCGCGGGGTCGAGCGCGAGCATCACGTCATCGCCGACGCGGTATCCGGCCGTTTCGATGGCTTTCAGGACGAAGTCCAGTGCTGCCTCGGCCGACGGCAGATTAGGCGCGAAGCCGCCTTCGTCGCCCACATTGGTGTTGTGGCCTGCAGCCTTCAGCGCGGCGCGCAGCGTATGAAAGATTTCGGCGCCGGCGCGCAAGGCTTCGGCGAACGACGCGGCGCCGAGCGGCACGATCATGAATTCCTGAAAGTCGATCGGATTATCGGCGTGCACGCCGCCGTTGAGGATGTTCATCATCGGCACCGGCAACAGCCGCGCCGAAGTGCCGCCCACGTAGCGATAGAGTGGCAGCTTGTTGGCCGTGGCCGCCGCCTTGGCGGCGGCGAGCGACACGCCGAGGATCGCATTGGCGCCGAGCCGGCCCTTATTCGGCGTGCCGTCGAGCGCGATCATGGTCTGGTCGATCTTGACCTGCGCTTCGGCGTCCATGCCGGACAGCGCGTCAAAAATTTCGCCATTGACCGCATCGACCGCAGTGCGCACGCCCTTGCCGAGATAGCGTTTCTTGTCGCCGTCGCGCAGCTCGATGGCTTCGTGTGCGCCGGTCGATGCGCCCGATGGAACGCCAGCCCGCCCGCGCGAGCCGTCGGCAAGGACAACGTCGACCTCGACGGTCGGATTGCCGCGACTGTCGAGAATTTCCCGGCCAATAATGTCGACGATGGCGGTCATGCTGGCTCCCGGCTGGCTCTTACGCGGCGGCTTCTACAAGATTGGCGAGGCGGTTGTCATGTCCGCTGTCATGGGTGCCGCGATGCTGGCACTGCCGGTCGAGAGGGCATATGGAGACCTTAAGCCTCTCAGCGTGCGACTGGGAAGCGGCAACCGGAGGAACGCTGTGATCCGGGTCCATCATTTGAATAATTCGCGCAGCCAGCGCGTGTTGTGGCTGCTGGAAGAACTGAAGCAGCCTTATGAGGTCATCCGCTATGAGCGCGACAAGCGGACGATGCTTGCGCCTGACGCACTGAAGCGGGTGCATCCGCTCGGCAAATCGCCGGTCCTCGAGGATGACGGGCGGACATTGGCAGAGACGGGGCTGATCATCGAATATCTGGTCGAACGCTATGGTCCGGATCTGGCG
Organism: Xanthobacteraceae bacterium; assembly: GCA_030043285.1. Lineage (GTDB taxonomy): Bacteria > Pseudomonadota > Alphaproteobacteria > Rhizobiales > Xanthobacteraceae > BOG-931. The sequence continues at coordinate 1,517 of JASHXZ010000357.1, forward strand.
CCGTCGCGCCAGGACGATCGCTATTGGCGTTACCGTTATTGGCTGCACTACGCCGAAGGCTCGGCGATGCCGCCATTGCTGCTGAAGCTTGTCGTCGACAAACTGGGCGTGCTGGCGTGGCCGGCGCGCAGCTTCGTGAACAATCAGTTGAAGCTGCACCTGGACTATTTGGAAGCGCAACTCGATGGCGCTCCATGGTTTCTGGGCGACCGCTTCTCGGCGGCCGATATCATGCTGAGCTTTCCCCTCGAAGCGGCGCGAGCGCGCGCCGGGCTCGATGAGAGCCGGCCCAAGCTGATGGACTTCCTGCGCCGCATCCACGCCCGACCGGCCTATCAGCGGGCATTGGAGCGTGGCGGAGCGTATGCTTATGCCCGATGACGGGTGGTAAGCGGGATTGCGCGGCGCGGCCAATCCTGCAATTCCATGACCCCAAATCCACGACGTAGCGATGCCGAAGAAACCTCTCCAGCTCGGTCGGCCGACGCCACCGCCATCCTCGCCTGCCGCGGCGGTACTCGACCGCGTGCGCAATCCGCATACGGATACGGACTATGTCGCCCGTTTCACGTTTCCGGAATTTACCGTGATGTGTCCGGTGACCGGCCAGCCGGATTTCGCCACACTGGTGATCGATTACGCGCCACGCGGCTGGCTCGTCGAATCCAAATCCTTGAAGCTTTACCTGAACAGTTTCCGCAATCACGGTGCGTTCCACGAGGAGTGCACGGTCGCCATCGGCAAAAAGCTTGTCGCGCTGCTCAGGCCGAAATGGCTGCGCATCGGTGGCTACTTCCATCCGCGCGGCGGCATGCCGATCGACGTGTTCTGGCAGGCGGGAAAACTTCCCGCCGGCGTCTGGGCGCCGGACCAGGGCGCCGCCACCTACCGGGCGCGATAGCCGGGCCGGCGCGCAATTTCGTGGGAACTCCGGGTCGAACTGCAAGCACTACCCTCCGGTCCCGAGCGCTCCCTTCAGTGCAGCAACGAGCCCCCGTGTCTCCCGCTCCGGATCGGCGGCCCGCATCACGCCCCCCATGACGGCGACCCCCGCGACGCCAGCGGCGATCAGCTCAGCGACGCGCAGCGTGTTGATGCCGCCGATTGCCAGCACCGGCACCGGCGCCGAGCCGGCGATTTCGGCAAGACCCTTGCGGCCGATCTCGGGGCCATAGCCCGGCTTGCTGGGGGTTTCGAAAGCGGGGCCAGCCAGCACATAGTCGACGTTGGCCGGGTCGATTG
>JASHXZ010000358.1 GCA_030043285.1 Xanthobacteraceae bacterium
TCCTCCTCAACGGCGCAGCAACGGTGCTGGCAGAGTTTTGGGCAGAATCCTCCATCGGGCCAGGAAGCGCGTAGCCGCCCAACACGCAACACCGAAACCCAACGCTTTAGTGAACCGTCCGCCGCGCGAGATGTCGTACTAGACAAGCAAGAGGCTACAATATGGCGCGACTCCGACGCAAGAGTCGGCGTCGGTGCTTCCACATGTTCCTGCCGATTGTGGATCGGATGAGAACGAACCGAGTCCGCCGGTCGTGCACGCGAACGCGATTTTGCCGCTTATTTCCTCTGTTGACAGCGAGCCGCGCGCCAATAAAATATGAATTGTGCCGCCAAAAGAGGCGGCACATTTTGTTTGACAGCGCGAGACGCCGTGGCCGAAACGGCACGGCAGAATGACATCGCGCGGCGGCTACAGGCCACGACCGTGACATCGCATCTGATGGCGACCTTCGCGCGCGTCAACCTCGCCTTCGAGCGGGGCGAAGGCGTATGGCTCGTTGCCACCGACGGCGAGCGCTATCTGGACTTCACCTCGGGCGTCGCCGTCAACGCGCTCGGCCACGCTCATCCGCGGCTGGTCGCAGCGCTGACCGAGCAGGCCAAAAAAGTCTGGCATGTCTCCAACCTCTACGAGATTCCCGAGGGCGAGCGCGTGGCGCGGCTCTTGTGCGAGGCGAGCTTCGCCGACGTCGTGTTCTTCTGCAATTCCGGCGCCGAAGCGGTGGAAGGCGCGATCAAGACTGCGCGCAAGTACCAGGCGGTCAGCGGCCGGCCCGAGCGCTATCGCATCATCACCTTCGAGGGCGCGTTCCACGGCCGCACCCTGGCGACGATCGCCGCCGGCGGTCAGAAGAAATATCTCGACGGTTTCGGCCCGCCGGTCGAGGGTTTTGACCAGATGGCCTTCGGCGACCTGGCGGCAACCCGGCGCGCCGTCGGACCCGAGACCGCCGCCATCATGATCGAGCCGCTGATGGGCGAAGGCGGCTTGCGCATGGTCGAGCCGTCGTTCCTGCGAAGCTTGCGCGAGCTGTGCGACCGGCACGGCCTGCTGCTGATTTTCGACGAGGTGCAGAGCGGCATGGGCCGCACCGGCGAATTGTTTGCTTACCAGCGCACCGGTGTCGTGCCGGACATCATGTCGCTCGCCAAGGCGCTCGGCGGTGGCTTTCCGGTCGGTGCCGTGCTTGCCACCAGCGCGGCAGCCAAGGGCATGATTGCGGGCACCCACGGCTCGACCTTCGGCGGCAATCCGCTCGCCATGAGCGCCGCCGCTGCCACGCTCGACGTCATGCTGGAGCCGGGCTTTTTGGACCACGTCAGGCGCATCGGGCTTCTGCTCAAGCAGCGGCTCGCCGAGATCAAAGACCGCTATCCGGCGCTGATCGCCGAGGTGCGCGGCGAAGGTCTCTTGGTCGGCTTGCGCGCGCTCATCCCGGTCGGCGAGCTGGTCGACGCGCTGCGCGCCGAAAAAATGCTCACCGTGGCGGCCGGCGACAACGTCATGCGGCTGTTGCCGCCGCTCATCATCACCGAGCAGGAGATCGCCGAAGCCATTGCGCGCCTCGACCGCGCCTGCGGCAAATTGAATCGGGCTCTCGCGGGCGCGCCAGCAGCCGCGGCGGGCCGGGGCGGAGGCAGGCGGGAGGTGGTGCGGTGAGCATCCGCCATTTCCTCGATCTCGTCGACATTCCGGCCGCCGAACTGCGCCACATGATCGACGCCGGCCGCGCCATGAAGGCCAAGCGCGGTGACAACGAGCGGCCGCTCGCCGGCAAGACGCTGGCCATGATTTTCGAGCGGCCGTCGACGCGCACCCGCGTGTCGTTCGAGGTCGCCATGCGCCAGCTCGGCGGCGATGCCATCCTGTTGAGCGCTGAAGAGATGCAACTCGGCCGCGGCGAGACCATCGCCGATACCGCGCGGGTGCTGTCGCGTTATGTCGACGCCATCATGATCCGCATGCTCGACGCCGACGAACTTGCGGAACTCGCCCGCCATGCTTTGGTGCCGGTGATCAACGGGCTGACCCGGCGCTCGCATCCCTGCCAGGTGCTGGCCGACGTCATGACCTTCGAGGAGCATCGCGGGCCGATCCGCGGCCGCACCATCGCCTGGACCGGCGACGCCAATAACGTGCTGACCTCGTGGATGCAGGCCGCCGAGCGGTTTGCGTTCCGCCTGCACATCGCCACGCCGCCGGAGCTGGCGCCGAAAAAGCCGCTGCTCGACTGGGTGAAATCGTCGAACGCGGCGATCAGCATCGGCACCGATCCGGACGAGGCGGTCAAAGGCGCCGACTGCGTCGTGACCGACACCTGGGTGTCGATGGGCGACCGCAACGGCGCCCGGCGCCACAACTTGCTCAAGCGCTATCAGGTCAACGCTCAGCTCATGGCGCGGGCGAAACGGGATGCGATCTTCATGCATTGCCTGCCGGCGCATCGCGGCGACGAGGTCACCGCCGAGGTGATCGATGGGCCGCAATCGGTCGTGTTCGACGAGGTCGAGAATCGGCTGCACGCGCAGAAGGGCATCTTGACCTGGTGTCTGCAGGCCAACGGGCGCTGAGCGCGTTCCCCGGCTGGAACACGCGCCCAAAACGTCTGGGGCTCACAATCCGGACGCAAGCGCCTATATGCTTTCGGCGATGAATGATCCCGACATTGCGATCCCGACGCGCGCGCCCGCCGTTGAAGCGGTCGATGACACGATTTTGCCGTTTGCCGTCAAGGCGCTCGATCTGCGGGGCCGCATCGTGCGGCTCGGCGCCGCGGTCGACACTATTCTGACCAGCCACGATTATCCGACGCCCGTGGCCAAGCTCCTCGGCGAGGCCATCGTGCTGACCGTGATGCTCGGCTCGGCGCTCAAATTCGACGGCCGTTTCATCCTGCAGACGCAGAGCGACGGACCGGTGCGCATGCTGGTGGTCGATTTCACCGCACCCGGGAACGTGCGGGCCTGCGCCCGCTTCGATGCCGAGCGGGTCGCTGCGGCGATTGCAGCCAATGCGGCGGAGCCCGGAAAGCTGCTCGGCCATGGCCATCTCGCGATGACCATCGACCAGGGACCGGAGATGAGTCGCTATCAGGGCCTCGTGCCGCTGGAGGGCGGCGACCTCGAAGACGCGGCGCACCAGTATTTCCTCCGCTCGGAGCAGATTCCGACCCGGGTGCGGCTTGCGGTTGCAGAGGAGTTTCGCCCCGGCCCCGACGGCCAGCGCCGGCATTGGCGCGCCGGCGGCATTCTGTTGCAGTTTCTGCCCAATTCGATCGAGCGGGCCCGGCAGGCCGATCTCGATCCGGGCGACGCTCCGGCCGGCACCACCCCGCATGTGATCGCCGAGGACGAGGCCTGGGTCGAGGGCCGTTCGCTGGTCGCCACCATCGACGACATCGAGTTGATCGATCCGTCGCTGTCGAGCGAACGTCTCGCCTACCGGCTGTTCCACGAGCACGGCGTGCGTGTGTTCCGCGCCGCGCCGGTCGAGGCACGCTGTTCATGCTCGCGCGACCGCGTCGAAACCATGCTGAAAAGCTTTTCGCAAACCGACCGCGACGACATGGTCGAGAACGGCAAGATCACCGTGACTTGCGAGTTCTGCAGCTCGACCTACGTGTTTGCACCGGGCGACATAGCGGCGGCTCCGGCTCCGGCATAGCGCCAATCGGCAACTCAGTTCAGCGTGCGCTTGATCTCGACGGAATCGAGCGAGAAGGCCGGTACCGCGATGTCGAAGTGCTCGCCGGCGGCGCTCACCATGCCGTAGCTGCCGGTCATGAAGCCCGACGGCGTCTGCAGCGGCACTCCGCTGGTATATTCGAATGCCTCGCCCGCTTTGAGCACCGGCTCCTCGCCGACCACTCCGGCGCCGCGGACTTCCTGCAGCCGCCCATTGGCGTCG
>JASHXZ010000359.1 GCA_030043285.1 Xanthobacteraceae bacterium
CGGCCTTGCGTAGATTGGCGCTGTGTTCTGCCTCGGGCAGCGCGCCGTAAGTCGTCGATGCCATTGCCATGGCCTTCCTCCCCCTTCCCGTTATTTTAATCGCCGTGGAGCGGGCCTGTCTCGGCTCTTCTCCGCAACTGACGATACGTCAGGAAGGGCGCGCTGGCTATAGACTTGAGGTCGGACTTTGTCGCACGGGGGCTGCGACACTGCGCCTGCGCTACGCCGCGGTGGATAAAATCCGTGCGACCGAGGAACTCCCCTCGCGGAACCCGAGCCCGCCCGAAGACCGCCTATTGGGTCGGTTTGCTCGCCGCCATCACGGTGACGGGCGTGTCGCGGTAATAGTCCGGGAACAGGCGCTTGAGGTTTGCGACCTTCGGCAGGTCGTTGAAGACGATGTACGGGTAGTCGGGGTGCAGCACCAGGAAATCCTGGTGATAATTCTCCGCCGGATAGAAGCCGGTGAATGCCTCAAGCTTCGTTACAATGTTCGCGGGAAAAACGTGCGCCTTGTCGAGCTGCGCAATATAGGCCTCGGCGATTCGCTTTTGCCCGTCGTTGGCGTAGAAAATCGCCGAGCGATAGGAAGGACCGCTGTCGGGACCCTGATAGTTCAATTCGGTCGGATTGTGCGCGACCGAAAAGTAAATCTGTAAGACCTTGCCGTAGGAAATTTGCTTCGGATCATAGGTGATCTGTACCGACTCGGCGTGGCCGGTCCGTTCGGTGCCGACCATCTCATAGTGTGCCGTTTCCTTGCTGCCGCCGGAATATCCCGACACCGCGTGAACGACGCCCTTGGTGTGTTCAAAGACCCCTTGGACCCCCCAGAAGCAGCCCCCAGCCAGCACGATGGTCTGCAAGCTGCTGGCGGCAGGCGCCGCCGCATCGAGCGCTGGAGGTGGAATCACCACGGCCGGCTCCGCCGCCTTGGCCAACATCGTGGCGCCAAGCGCAAAGGTCGCGACGAACGCCGTTCCATACAGCACGCCGCGCATCGAGAACCGCCGACCGCCTTGCGCCAACCGTCCGCCCGCCATGTCTGTCTCCGTGCTCCCGCGTCTGGAACGCGCATCTTAAGCGGCCCGACGTGCCGGACTTTTAGAACATCCGCGGCCGACCGAGCCAATCACATTTCCCACCAGCGCGGCTCGCATTTCGCTCACGGCGGCGTGTAGCTGCCGGCGCCTGTCATGCCGCAGCGCAGCGTTCAGCCGCCGACAAAATCGATCACCGCCTTGGTCACGGCCTCCGATTGTTCCAGATGCGGCAGGTGGCCGGCCTTGGCGATCTGCTTGACCCGTGCGCCCCGAATGCCCTGGGCAAATTCGTCGGCGTAGGCGGGCGCGATAATGCGATCGCTGTCGCCCCAGATCAGCAAGGTCGGCGCGGCGATGCGATGGATGCGGTGCTTGAGCCCGCGGTCGGGCACCGGCCAGACGAACTTGCCGGTGCACGCCTGGGCCCAGACGAATGGCGCCAGCACGGCGGCGCGTTCGTTGGCGTCCTCCGGCGTGGCAAAGAAGGCTTGCGCGGCGGCGCCGTCCGCGTCGGCGAACAGCGATGACCGGCGTTCGTTGTCGCGCAACACCATCCAGTTCTTGACCGGTTTGTCGTCGCGCCAAAGTCCTACCGGATCGATCAGTGCCAGCTTGCTCACCAATGCCGGCGCCGCGGCGGCAAATTCGGCAGCGACAAGCCCGCCGAACGAATGGCCCACCAGCGCGAGCGGCGCGCCAAGCTCGAGGCGATCGAACAGCTCGCCGTAATACACGATGAGATCGAGCCAGCCGGAGAGCGCATGCACGGCGTTTTCATCGCCGGGCGTCGTACCGGGATGCCGCGGCGCGTAAACCGTGTACGCCTCCGCCACGCGCGCCACAAAGGAGCGGTCGGGCGGCAAGCCCCACGGCCCATGCAGATAGACGAGCGGCGGCCCGTTGCCGGAAATCTCGACTTCGGTTTCGATCCGGTCCTGCCACAGCCGGATCCTGCGCGAGCGCGGCGCTGCCATCATCTGCCCCGCCGGTTCAGGACGCGGCCGCCATGGCAGCCGCGGGGCGCGCAGCACGCAGCCGCTCCGGCCACCAGCGATCTTCGTATTCGTCCCACATCGGCGCCAGATGCGGCAGCACCTCGCGGGCGAACAGGTCGATGTTGCGCTTGCACAATTGCGTCGGCATCGAGCCAAACTGCAGCAGCGCCAACAGGTGACCGACGCGCAGCCGCTTCATCCACTCCTTGAGTTGCTCGCGCACGGTCTTCGGGCTGCCGACGATGACGAAGCCATTGTCATAAAAATCCCGTGCCCGCATGTCGCGCAGGTTGAAACCGCTGCGCGGATTAAAAGTCAGCGCCTGCACCAGCGCATCGTATTCAAGGCAGCCGGGGATTTGCTGATAGTACGACGGCGTATGCAACAGCTTGCGGAAGAAATATTCGGCGTGTGGCGCGTAGAGTTCTTCGGCTTCCGCGTCGGTCTCGGCGACGCCGATCAGTTGCAGGAAGCTGTAGCGGTGCGGATTGTCTTCGCGGCCCTTCTTCGCCACCAGCTCCCAGAAGCGGTCAGCCGTATAGGTGGCGTTCTTGGCGCCGTGGTAGCTCAAATGGCAGTAGCAGTGATCGTGGCTGACGACGTATTCGGCCGTCGATGAAATGCCAGAGCCCGGAATCCAGATCGGCGGATGCGGTTGCTGGATCGGGCGGGGCCACAGGTTCACCATGCCGAGCTGATAGTGTTTGCCGTTCCAGGCGAAGATCTCCTTCGCCGACCATGCCTTTTGGACCAGCGCCAGCGCTTCGCGATAACGCTCGCGCTGTTCCACCGGCACGACGCCGTTGGAGATCGTAGCGTCGGTCGGCAGTCCGGTGGGAAAGCCGGCGACCAGCCGGCCGCCGCTGATGCAGTCGAGGATCGCGTATTCCTCGGCGATCCGGGTCGGCGGCGTGGTCGACGGCAAGGTCGAGCCGAGCTGGATGATGGCAATGTTCTGGCCGTTGGTGCCGCGCGCCAGCACCGAACCGAGCAGGCTCGGATTGGCCATGAAGCCATAGACGTTCTGGTGATGTTGATTGGTGCACAGGC
>JASHXZ010000360.1 GCA_030043285.1 Xanthobacteraceae bacterium
CGACCGCGGCAAGCCGGCATGGATGCGCGGGTCAAGCCCGCGCATGACGAAGGAGAATCGCCCTTAGCGCGCTTTGTTGGACGCGCGAAGCTACTGTGCCTCCAGGAACAGGAAGCTGTGGTCGGTGATCGTCTTGCCGTTCTTCGCCGTGGCGTTGAGGTGGCAGGCGAGACAGCCGGTCGCTGGCGTGGCGCCGACGGCGCGGGTGGCGGGATGTCCAGGCGGCAGCGGCGGAAAGAAGTCGGCCGGCAAGGCCTTCAACGCCTGCGGCTTCGACGAGGCGTTCTGCACATACGTCTCGATCACGATATTGGCGACGTTCGCCGGCGTGCCCACCCGCACCAGGCCGGTCTGCCACTGCGTGCTGATCAGGCGGTAATTGGCGAACACCGACCCGGCCAACAGCTTCTGATAATAAGCATTGAGCGCCGGGTTGGCCGCGATCTTGTGCAGGCGCTTGATCTGCACCGGCGCGTTGATCGGTTTGCCGTTCTGGTCGAGTTCGGTATAGGGCTGCTTGGCGGTCTGCTTGTTGTACGGCCCGGTGCGGTGCGGCTTGAAGAACACCGTATCGTTGTCGACCTGCTCGAACGTGGACCAGAAGAAGCCGCCCGGCGACGGCGTCTTGTTGAGGATGTGCAGGCCCACCAGCCCCAAGGTCACCGGATTGGCGCCCGGACTCTTCTGACGGTCGGGTGTGTTGTAGACAATAGCCTGGGTCGTGTAGTAGCGGCCCTTGGCGATCTCGTCCGGGGTGAGGATTTTCCACGCCGCCTTGAATTCGATCGAGCTCGGCGGCAGCGTCAGCGACGGGATCGAATTGAGCACGCTCAGCTGGTACCATTTTTGGCTGACGATCTCATTGTACTCGGTCTGGTTGGTCAGCCGCTCGTAGCGCAGCCAGCGGCCGGACTGATCGGTCACCACGCCGCCGACGGCTTTGACGTCAGTCGGCTGCGAGACGGCGTTTTGCAGGTGCTGCAGGCTTTGCGGCGGCGCCGCCGTCTGCGCCGTGTGCGCCAGGTCGATCGGCTGTTTGGCGAACAGGGCCGCGATCGATTTGCCGTTGCACCACGGCGCCGGGTTCGCTCCGGATGCGACGAAGATGTCGTCGGACCCCATCTGCGTCTGCCACACCACCGGTCCCTGATTGCCGGTCTTGATGTCGAGGATCGACTTGGCGCTATCGGCCGCGCAGCTCTGCGTCGCCGGCCAGTTGAAGGCGACGAACTCGTTCCAGGAGAAGATGTCGACCGCGTTCTGATTCTCGCCGCCGAACGGGCAGGCGGAGACCGGCACGGTCGCCTGCGCGGCGCCGATGGAGGTCGGACAGGCCGAGGCGGCGCAGCCGGTGCCGCCTTTGCACGTGTTGTCGTCCCCCGGTGCGGCGTTGGCGCCATCGACGATGAAAAGAGCCGCGGCTAAACCGAGCCACAAGGCAATGCGACCACTGATCATGTGAAATCCCCCGAAAGCTGCGCCGTGTTATCCGCAACCGGCCAGCGCGGCGCGATAGTAGTGGGATTCGCGCGAGGTTGAAAACGCCCTCCCGGTCAAACTTCCGGTCACTATCGCGTGTTGGTTGAACGGGGCCGCCGAAATTGGCGTGGAATGATCTCGCCGCAGATCGGGATCAAACTTCACTCCACAGGGCATCCGTGCCGGGGTAGAGTAACCCCGTCTCGCCGCTCGCCTCCCCTTCTCCCCGCGTGCGGGGAGAAGGTCGGGATGAGGGGGCCTCGCCGCATGCGCGGTGCCAAGGTAACGAAGACGCGTTTGGCCAGACAATTACGGAAAAACTCCACGCTCGCAGAACGCAAGCTTTGGCGATGGCTTCGTTCACGGTCGATGGGCGGATTCAAATTCGTGCGTCAGGAGCCAATCGGGCCATACGTGGTCGACTTTGTCTGTAGAGAGAAACGGCTTGTCGTCGAGGTCGATGGCGGGCAGCACGCCGAGAGCAGGCACGACGCCGTCCGCGACCGATGGCTCGTCGAACATCGCTTTCGTGTGCTGCGGTTCTGGAACAACGAAGTATTGGGAAATATCGAAGGCGTTTGGGAGACAATCTTCGCGGCAGCGTCGGCGGAGGCGCCCCCTCACCCCGCCCCTCTCCCCGCAAGCGGGGAGAGGGAGCCGCCAGGCCGAACCGCAGAATAAAGACAATTTGGACAACCAAGCGGAAGGGCAACGCCATGCAAGTCGTCGATCTCAATCGGCAGCCGAAGGAAGAATGGCGGCCGGGCGTCATGACACAGATGCACGTCTCGGCGGTCAACGGCGCGACCCAGCTCTGCGTGTTCGAGCAATGGTGCGAGCCGGGCCACGGCGCGCCCACGCACCTGCACGCCGTCGAGGAAATCCTGCACGTGTTCGAAGGCCAGGCCGACGTCTGGATCGGCGAAACCCACGTGACCCTCACCCCGGGCCAGCTCGTCGTCGTCCCAGCCGGGAGGAAGCACGGCTTCGCCAACAGCGGCACCACCACGCTCCGCATCCAATCCACCCTCGCCGAGCCGGTGTTCGAAGCCGCCTACGAGGACAAGCGGGAGACGCCGCGGCGCTGGTTGCCGGCGTAGCGCGGAGCCCGGCTTGAGCGGGAGCGAAAGTTTCGTTCCGCTCAATCCCATACTTTCTTCGGTACTAATGCGTGGAGAGGTCGCTTTTCCACTTCTCCACGCCGACTCGACTCAAGCGAACTCGGGTTCGCTGATCTCTTGCATCTGACGCTCAGCAGCTTGAATCTTCCGATCCAGAGCCGCCATCACCCATTCTATGATGCGAGGCCAGAGACTTGGATGAGGCGCACTTCGACCTTCAATCCAGCGAAAGACCGTTGAAAAGCTAAACCCAAGATCATCAGAGAGCTCTCGAAGCTCAAGCCTGCCATGCGTGAATGCTGCGATCATCATGTCTCCGAATTCAGCGCGCGAATTTACCTGATCGTGCTCCAGCATCCCGTGCAGACGCCTCAGCGCGTTGATCTCGTTGCTAAGCATCAACGCCGTTAGGGGGCGGGTGCTAGTCATTTCACATCCTCCTGGCTTCCACGGTGTCAACGCCGGGGTAGCCGCTTCGTTGCATATTGCCAATCCAATTGCAATCTGCTATATAATTGCATATTGCAAATCCGTTTGCAATCAGTAAATACGCGATCATGAGAATGTCCGGGGGGAAAGGGAGTCGGATAAGCCCATGTTCGAATTGGCGAACATCCGCTCAGGGGACCGCAAAACGCTCTCCCGGGCGGAACAATTTCTTCTGGAAAACCCCGACTCGGCCATAAGGCTTCGTCCCCAGGAACAGCTCGAGCGCGCCATGGACACCGGGTTGGGGCTAGTTGTACTTAGGGATAATATCATCTGCGGATTGAGCCTAGTTTACCCGTTCGACGTGCCCCCCTCAGGCCCTGTTTACTCCGAAATCGGCACGATGCGAGTCACAGCGAATGGGCACTCCCTCCAAGTTTTCCTCGCCAAGTTTCACCTGCTTCAAATCTTAGTCGAAGAGTATCACCCGACTGAAGCGCCCCTTGTGTTCGCGGTGGTTACACCAGGTACAGCTTCGGCGCACAATATGCGCGACGAAGTCGGCATGTTAGATTGGTTGCCCCCAAAAGAACTGTCCGCAGTCCGAAGCGCGGCCGGAGTACCCTTTTCCGCGGACAAGCAGGTGTTATTGGCATCGCGACACAGCTTCATCGCCGCGATTCGCGATTTGACGGCGTGGCACCAAGAAACCAGCATTTTCCGATGCCCGAAAGGCGAGGAACAGGTTCGGATTGATGTGGGTTGGTTTCGCGCCGAAGTTTTCTCCGAGCTCAAGGGGTGGTCAGGATGATCAATCCGGTAGTCGTCAGCCTTGACGCAGCGCTCCGAATGACGCGCGGCAATACGCTATGGTCCTCTTCTTACGTGGCCAAGGCCGATCGACTAGGACCCCTGCAGCGGCGACGATTACTGATTCTCGAAGAGAGGCTATTTGTTGCAAACAGCGGCCTCAAGAGCTGCGAGATAGGCCAACTTCGCAAACCTGAGGGCCATTTCGTCTGCGCAGATGGTGAAATTTGGTATTTTTTCTCGAAGCCGAAGCGGAAATTTGTGTTGCTAGATTTTGCACTGGGAGGAGGCGGAAGCGGGGGACTGCCAGTTCCAACGAGGTCTGCCGGTGAACCTAGAATGATTCGGTATTTGTGCGGTTCGCAGAACGGTCCTCAGCGGTGGGTGGCATACAATACCGCAGGTGTTCGGGGGCTGGCTCATTTAGCATTCCGCATAATACAGCTTTTAGCATTCCGCATAATGAAGCTTTTCCGAACAATGTTTGATAGAATGATTGGGTCTACGAATTTTGCAAACGATCAGTATTGCGAGCTTGTGCAGCTCCATCTCAATCGGCGCGCCAAATTTACATGTCTGTTTGATGGGAATCGCAATAACTCAGGCCTGCCCGAATGGTCAATTTTGGCTCCGCTTGTTGCGGCTCCAGAGCAACTGCACAATCAATACGCACGATCGATTCTTACTGGAGAGAAGCTTTGTCGTATGGTGACACACACAGCCTTTGGGAGGGCCCTGTTAACTGAGCAGGTCAAGCATCGGTCCGTCGATTTACTTCGAGAAGCAACTTACGCAATCGACACGATCTTCGTTGGAGGTCGCTCGCCTCATGCTGAACTGAAGACGCTGGAAATAACGAAGGCGCTACAAAAAGAAGTCTTTCTAGACGATCGATTGCTGTCCGTTGCTAGAGGTGAATTAACGGCTCATCTCTCTGTTTTCATAACGCGAAACGTCACAATGTCATTACTTAGCGCAAGTGACGATCGTACCGCGCCGCCATACGTCAAACTAAGGAATGCGATGAAGAAGTACGCACTTCTTGCAGATTTCATTTCAATATCAGAACATCTATTACAGACTGATCGGCCAAGGCTAGATATCGAAGCAATTTGTCAAGATTATCGAGGCGAACTAAAAGGATGGCAAATGACAAGCGCTTTGCGTGACATAGGCGCTTTTGACTGCTCGATTGCTATTCTGGTCGCAGACCTAACGGCGGAGCCTGATCGATACTTTGATTCAGCTGAAGATTTGGCTGACCTTCATCGACGGCTTCTGGATGTAACCAATGAGCTATTCGACCCCTAGCCAGCAACTAGATAGAGTCTTACGCATGCATTGGCTAAGGCGCTGACAAAGTTGCCTTCGTCTTCGTGCGAGGCGCCTCTGGCTCGCACCGTTTGAGGCGCGCTATCGCGCTTTGCGTCAAGGATATCACGACTGCTGCCGATTTCTACTAAACGGCCTTGCTGCCCGCACCCGCATCGCCGTGACGAATCGCTCCAGCGCTGCCGGATCGTAGGCGCGCGGCGGCGCGGCGCCCCAGACTGGCTTCGGCCAGAGCGCATCGCCCGTGAAGCGCGCGACGATGTGGATGTGCAGTTGCGGCACGACGTTGCCGATCGCGGCCACGTTCAGCTTGTCGCAGCGCGTCGCGTCCTTCAGCGCGCGCGAGACCAGCGCGATCTCGCTCGCAAGGGCTGCCTGATCGGCGCCCGAAAGATCGAACAGCTCGCTGGCGCCCACCCGCCGCGGCACCAGGATGAGCCAGGGGAAATTGGCGTCGTTCATGACGAGCAGCCGCGACAGCGGCAGATCGCACACGAACGCCGTGTCGGCGTGCAATTGCGGGTGCAGGGACCAGCCGGTTTCGGACATTTTGGCGTCTCGCAGGAGGGTATTTGCGAACCATAGCGCGAGCGGCTTTCCTTGCCGACACGATTGCCAATCCGGGGCCGCATCTCTACATAGACGCCATTCGCGATTTAGCCTGACTTGCCGGCTCGCCCGCGAGGGCCATTCCCAAGACCACGCAAAATCCGGATTTGGACCGCACGAATGGTTTGCGCGGCCTAAAAGACGCATCATGCGTTTTCAAAGGAGGGCCATCATGGCTCAAGGTACCGTCAAGTTTTTCAATGCCCAGAAGGGCTACGGCTTCATCGTGCAGGACGCGGGCGGCCCGGATGTGTTCGTTCACATCTCCGCCGTCGAGCGCGCCGGCATGCGCAGCCTGGTCGAGGGGCAGAAGGTCAGCTTCGACATCGAGGCCGACCGCCGCAGCGGCAAGTCCGCCGCGACCAACCTGCAGTCGGTCTGACCGGCTCCGCAATGAGCGCCGGCGCCGCATTGGCGCCGGCATTTTCGTTTCCACGGGGGCGCAAATCCAGGGGGCGCAGAGAAGACATCGGAGAACGACCATGCCGAGAAAGCCGGGACTGAACTCCGAATTCGTGATGTTCGACGTCGTCTATGAGGACGGCAAGCAGCGCTCCAACCGCAAGGTGCCGCGCACGCTC
>JASHXZ010000361.1 GCA_030043285.1 Xanthobacteraceae bacterium
AATTGGATCTGGTTCCACATTCCGGTCGGCTATCTGTTCGCCATCGGCAATCCGCGCTCGGATTGGTGCTTCAAGACCGAGCCGGAAGCGGGCCTCAACGGTCGCGTGCTCAATTTCCCGCGCGGCAAGGCGATCGGCGGCTCATCGGCGATCAACGCCATGATCTACATGCGCGGCCAGGCTGCCGATTACGATCATTGGCGGCAGCTCGGTCTCACCGGTTGGGGCTGGGACGACGTGCTGCCGTATTTCAAGAAACACGAGAACCATTTTCTCGGCGAAAGCGATAAGTATGGCATCGATGGCGAATTGCGCATCGAGCCGCCGCGCGTGCACTGGCAGCTGCTCGAAGCGTTTCGCGCGGCTGCCGCCGAGGCCGGCATCAAATCGATTGCCGACTTCAACACCGGCGACAATGAAGGCTGCTGCGCCTTTCACGTGAATCAGAAGCGCGGTCGGCGCTGGTCGTCGGCGACGGCGTTTCTCAAGCCGGTGCTGCATCGGCCCAATCTGCGGCTCGAGACCAGTTGCTTGGCCGAAGCGATTATGTTCGACGGCCGGCGCGCGGTCGGCGTGCGCTGGCGCCAAGGCGGCGAGACGCGTAGCGCGCGCTGCCGCGGCGAGGTGGTTTTGGCCGCCGGCGCGATCGGTTCGCCGCAGCTTCTGTTGTTGTCCGGCGTCGGTCCGGCGGAGCATTTGCGCCAGCACGGCATTGCGGTCGTGACGGACCGGCCCGGCGTCGGCGCCAATCTGCAGGACCATTTGCAACTGCGGCTGATCTACAAGGTCGAGGGCATCAAAACGCTCAACGAGCGCTACCATGCGCCGCTCGGCTTCGTCGGCATGCTCGCCGAATACGCGCTGTTCCGCCGCGGGCCGCTGACCATGGCGCCGTCGCAGCTCGGCCTGTTTACGCGCTCCGATTCCGATCAGGAGCGCGCCAACCTGCAATATCACGTGCAGCCGCTGTCGCTCGATAAGTTCGGCGATCCGCTGCACACGTTTCCGGCGTTCACGGCGAGTGTCGCCAATCTGCAGCCGTCGAGCCGCGGTCAGGTGCAGCTCGCCTCATCCGACCCGGCAGCCGCGCCGGCGATCAAGCCGAATTACCTCTCAACCGACCAGGACCGCCGCATCGCGGTGAGCGCGATCCGCCTGACGCGGCGCATCGTGCGGCAGCCGGCGCTCGCAACGTATCATCCAGCCGAATATCTGCCGGGTGCGTCGGTGCCGGATAATGACGAGGAGGCTTTGATGAAGGCTGCGGGCGACATCGGCACCACGATCTTCCATCCGGTCGGCACCGCCAAGATGGGTCTGCCGAGCGATCCGCTCGCCGTGGTCGACGCGCGGCTCTCCGTCATCGGCGTTGAACGGCTGCGCGTCGTCGACGCCTCGGTGATGCCGACCATTACCTCGGGGAACACCAACGCACCGACCATGATGATCGCCGAAAAAGGCGCGGCATTGATCCGCGCCGCCGGCTGAACAAGCCCTCCGGCAATGAAAGACTTTTTGCACGCAGCAGCGGTCCTGATCGATCCGGCCGGCGCCTGGCCGCGCGTCGCCAAGGAGCCGACCGATTGGGTCGCGCTGATGACCCGCACCGTGGTCCTGTTGGCGCTCATTCCGGCGCTGTGCGGATTCATCGGCGTGTCCATCATCGGCGTCATCGTTCCAGGAACCGGCGTGGTGCGCGCCGCGCTGTTCGACGGCATCTTCGGTGCGATTTTTCTCTACCTGGAAAGTTTCGTCATGGTGCTCGCGCTCGGGCTTTTGCTTCATCTCACCGCACCGCTGTTCGGCGGCCAAAGAAATTTTGCAGCGGCGCTCACGCTTACTGTTTACTCGTACACGCCGGTCTGGCTCACTGGAATCTTTCTGCTGCTGCCGGGACTGCACTTTCTCATGCTCACCGGCTTCTATGGTGCCTATGTTCTCCTCGTCGGGCTGCCGGCGATGCTGCAAACGCCGCCGCCGCGGGCGCGCGGCTTCGCCGCGCTGATCGTCGCCTGCGCGCTCGTCCTCACGCTCTTCGCCGCCTGGGCGCAGCACCGGGTGTTTGCCGGACCGGCCGGATTGTGAAGCCGCAATCACGGCGCCTTGACGACGGCGCGGCAGGCCGCCGGCAATCCTTTGAGCGTGATATATCGCGGGTGCGCCGGGGCGGGCGCCGGCTTCGGGTGCAGCACCGAATCCTTGAACCAATAATCGAGGGCGTGGCCGCAGCCGTCGCCGGCCGGCACCGGCGGCTGCGCCTTGCACTCCGGGCTGCCGGGCGGGCAGGCGAGGCGGACGTGAAAGTGTTCGGCGTGGCCCCACCACGGCCGCACCTTGGCGAGCCAGCCGCGGTCGGTTCCGGCCTCGCTGCACATCTTCTTCTTGATCGCCGCGTTGACGAAAATGCGCGTGACCTGCGGATCCTCGGCGGCGGCGCGCACCACCGCCATATGGGCTGGCGTCCACACTTTGGGATCGACATCAAGCCCGCTCGGCTGGACCATGTTGGTGGCGCCGTCCATTTCGCGCTCCTCGCGCGACAGCACGTGATCGGGCATCGGCGTGAACCAGATGTCGACGTCGAGCCCGATCTGATGGCTGGCATGGCCGCTGATCATGGGGCCGCCGCGCGGCTGCGCCATGTCGCCGATCAGCAGCCCGTTCCAGCCGGCCTTTTTGGCGTTGCTGCCGAGCCGCTCGATGAATTTGATGAGCTCCGGATTACCCCAGTTGCGGTCGCGCGACAGCCGCATGACCTGCCAGGTCGGTCCGGTGATCGGCAGCGCCTGCGCGCCGGCCATGCAGCCGTCCGCATAGCCTCCGATCGCGCGGGCCGGGCCCGGCAACGGCGTCAGCTTGCGGGCGAATAATTCGCGCGCCGGCACGTCCGGCGCATCGGGATTGGGCAGCGGCGGCAGCGGCTGCGGATTGAGCGTGCCGGGCGGCGTCGTATCGATGGTGCTGGCCGCCCTGGGGGTCTGCGATGGTGCATTCTGCGCCAAGGCCGAACTGGTGGCGAGCAACAAGGCGATCAACGCTGGGCGGATTAAACGGGGCATTGCTGCCTCTCGACTTGGCGCGGTGCGTTTGCGGGCGATCGACTTTAACCCAACCGCTTTGGCGGATTCATGGTTTGGCGGGTCTGTCATTGGTGCACATTGCCGCACGGTTCGAGGCATCATGATGAAGGGACGCCGATTAACTGTGGATACGTTGTTTGCTTTACAAGCGTCGAACGCCGGCGCACACCAACAACCGGGACGGAGAGGCTTTCGAGGGTTTTGCAATGCCTCGCTGGTTTTGCGCGGGCGCACTGGCCGCGTTCGTCTTTATCTTCTCCATCTTCTCCGCCGCCGCCAACGCCAACGTTCTGGTCCAGATCAACCGCAGAACGCAGACCATGCAGGTCAGCGTCGACGGCGTGCCGCGCTACAGTTGGCGCGTCTCGACCGGACGCGCCGGGCTCGGCACGCCGGCCGGCACCTTCCATCCGCGCACGCTGGCGCGCAGCTGGTTCTCGCGCAAATACCATAATTCGCCGATGCCGCATTCGATCTTCTTTCACGGCGGAATCGCCATTCACGGCACCTACGAGACAGCGTGGCTCGGCCGTGCCGTATCGCACGGCTGCGTGCGGATTCTGCCCGGCAACGCCACCACGCTGTTCGGTCTCGTCCAGCAGGAAGGCATGAACGCCACCACCATCGTGGTGCATTGACAGCCTCTTCGCTTTTTGACTCGTCATTGCGAGCGAAGCGAAGCAATCCAGGGGCCGCGTGCACCGACTCCTGGATTGCTTCGTCGCTTCGCTCCTCGCTATGACGAATGTTGTCCGTCTAAGTGAATCCCTCACGCGCTGACCGGCTGGCGGGCATCCGCCGGTGGGCGATAAAGCTCGTCGCCCATCTGCGAGGCCACGCCCTCGCGCTTGAGCGTCTCTTCGTATTCCTTGCGCAGGAACGGATCCTCGAGCCAGTACGGGATCGCGGTGCCGCCTTCGGTGACGTCGATCGCGCCCTCGTCGGTGTCCTTCTCGCCCGGCACCCCGGCCTTGTCCTTGCGGTGATTGTTAGGACCATACCAGCCGATCAGCCGCAGCGGCTCCTTGCTGATGCCGAAATGGGCGTGGAACCAGTCGCCGCCATACGGCGCCGCGGTGACGAGGCCGACCGGCTCATAATCCTGCCGGTAAATGTTTTGCGTCTTGCCGTCCTGCCACGGCGTCATGCCTTCGCTGCGCGGCCACGTATAGGTGTAGCCCTTGCCCTTGAGGCAGACCAACACCGCCGACGACATGTGGGCGTGCGCCTTGGAATAGCGGCCGGTCTTGTGCTCGCCGACGAAGCCGTAGAACACGTTGTTGGCCATGCCCGGCTCGACGCGGGTGTAGCCGGGCGAGCGGCGGTTATCGAGATAGAGATCAGCGTTCATGATGTCGGGGATGAAATTGCTCTTGCGCAGCGCGAGCCCGCGCACCGGATCGGGCACGATGTCGTCCTTGGCTTTGAAGAAATCCACCGCGCCGTCGAAGCGCGCCGGAAAATTGGCCGAGCAATTGAAGATCCAGTCGCGGTCGCGGAACAGGTTCATCACGTTCGGCGCGGTGTTGGCGACCAGGATGAGCGCCGGCGACGACGCGGCGTTGATGATGCGGTGATTGGTGTTGAGCGGGATCGAGAACATCGAGCCGCGTTGCCATTCGAACGTATGCGGCTTGCCCTGGCCGTCGGCCCAGATCTCGGTGGTGCCGCGGCCTTCGACCACCACCATGATCTCCTCGTACATGTGCTTTTCCGGATTGAGCGCGCCGGCCGCCGGCACCTCGACCACGTAGCAACCCCATTTGCCCTCGGTGCCGTAGAGCTGGATGAAGGTGCCGCGGCCGCCCATGCGCGCCCATGGCTTGAACGGCATGTCCTGCACCCGGCGCACCCCGATGCCGCGGAAGATCGGCACGCCCTGCTCCTCCATGAAATCGTCGTACGGCGTGTTCGGCCGCTTCCAGGCGCCGTAGCCGGCGTTCTTGAGGCCTTCCGGTTCGTGCCAATGATCGCCGGTGACTTCATGCATGGTGCCGTTCTCCGTAAACGCAATGGGGCCTGACGAGCGGCGTCGCGCCGAAATTCTCGCAATTACCAGCCGCGCTCACAAGCGGGGCTTCGGCGTACTTCGTACGGGCCCTCTCGCTGCGCACCGCCCCGACACCTCATCCTGAGGTGCTCGCGCGCAGCGCGAGCCTCGAAGGATGTAGGCCGAGGCGCCGGGGCCTGCATCCTTCGAGGCTCGCTTCGCTCGCACCTCAGGATGAGGTGAACAGGGCAAAGCTTCACTGTTCTCGCGGCGCGTTTTTTGTTCGCGTCCGAGTCTTGCCAAGCCACTGCACGAAAGCTGCCCCAAATAAAATAAAGGGGGCGGAGCGCCGAGAGGCGCATACGAAATATCCGCACCGGCGCTTCGGATGAGCACATCCGAATCCGCTAGCCGGTACGGCGCGCGCCACGGATGGTCCGCGTTACCGCGGGCATCCGCTTGCGGGCGCGCTCGCCTTTCGGCGCTCCGTCGCGGCACTCGCCGAGGTTTCTGAGGCCTCAGCTCGGTCCGGTCCCGCGCTTCATGGCAGCGCCAACGGGCTTTTGTCCCGTCCGCCGCCCGGGCAGCCAGGCTCCCTGGCAGACCGGCGTCGTGGCCGGCCGGGCGAGTTTCCGAACCGCCCACATGCGATCTGCGAAACCGCACGCAGGCACCGCGCTCCACTCCATCAACCGGATCGCCTCGCGTTGACGCCCTTGATGAGCAAAGCTTGATCTTTTTAGTTCGTCCTGGGACGCGAATTCAAGACATTCCGCCGGCGCAAAGCTATCCCTCTGATCTGACAAGAGTCTTTTTCCGCTTTCTATTTGATGCTCGGCCGCGGCAATTGTGACTGATTCGCGCTTTTCCGCTAAGGTGCTGAAATATCGCCATTTTCGAATTGTGGCAGCGCGTTTGTGGAAAGCCCGCGTAGGGTGGGCCAAGGCGCGAAGCGCCGTGCCCACCAAAATTG
Source organism: Xanthobacteraceae bacterium (assembly GCA_030043285.1). Classification (GTDB taxonomy): domain Bacteria; phylum Pseudomonadota; class Alphaproteobacteria; order Rhizobiales; family Xanthobacteraceae; genus BOG-931. Next base: position 6,044 of record JASHXZ010000361.1, read on the forward strand.
TGACGGCAACCTCCGATATCCGCGCGCGCCATCAAACGCGTGATCGCGCGCCAGCTCGGCGCGCTGACGCAGGACCAGGGCCTGACGAAATCTATTCTGGCGAAGCGGATGCAGACGAGTCGGGCGCAGCTCGATCGCCTGCTCGATCCCGACAACGAGTCGGTGACGCTCGGAACGCTGACGCGCGCGGCCCACGCGGTCGGGCGGCAATTGCGCATGGAGCTGGTGTGAGCCGGGGTGGGTGAGAGACGATGCGCAGCATGTAGCCCGGCATTGATATGGGCCGCAACATCGTCCCCGGGTTTCGCTTCGCTCAACCCGGGCTACGCTTGCTTTATGGGGTTCTTTAATCAGATGCACGGGTGTGTGGGTGCATTCCGGTTTGAGTTTGGGACATTAAGCTATCCCCGATGCTATTTCGGCAGCGATCAATTGGACATGGAACAAATAAGCCTTGGCGCTTACAGTATCCGGTTCTCGATTGAGATTGTTAGATCATCGAAATCACAATGATCGAGCATCGGGCAAGCTCGCGCGCGTAACTAGCCCCATGGACCTTTTGGCAGCAAGTCGCTTCGCTCATCCGGGCTATGCACGCTATGCCGACGCACTGCCCCTCACCCGGCCGCTGCGCGGCCACCCTCTCCCGCAAGCGGGAGAGGGGGAAGGGCAGAAGGCGCTGCGAGCGCGAGGTGAGCGACTTGGAACTTTGCGGCGTTGGGAGGCGGCTGGAATCGGCGGCGCAAAGCCGCTAGTCTGTCGGCCGCGATGGGGAATTGGGTGAGCGGCATTCCTTATTGATGTCGAGTTCCAGGCGGTTGGTGGCCGGGCCACCGCCGAAAGCTGATTTGCGACCTTGAGGGTCACGGACGGGCTAGATCATGAAATATCAGTTCGCGGTTCTCGTTATCCTTTATGCCGGGTCGTTTGCGTACATCATTCACCGGTACAAAGACCATCTGCCGCTCAAGAAATATGTCTCCAATCACGTTCTCCTTCTGGCGCCGCTGAATTTCCTGTTCACGTTCTTCACGGTGGGCAGCCAAAAGCCCGTGTATGCGGCCGACACGGTGCCCGGTCTCGACAAGCTGAGGGCGAGCTACCCGGTCATTCGCGCAGAGGCCATGGCGCTGCGCGACGCCGGCGCCTTTCAGCGCCAGTCGTCGGTCGATCAGCCCGGCTACAACACGTTCGAAAAAGGCGGTTGGCGGCTTTATCCGTTGAAATGGTACACCAAGGAATGCCCGCCGAGCTCCGTGCAGGCGTGCCCCAAGACCTGCGCCATCGTCGACTCGATTCCCGCCGTTCGCTCGGCGATGTTCACCGTGCTGCCGCCCGGCGCGCGGCTCGGCCGGCACCACGATCCGGTCGCGTCGTCGCTGCGCTATCACCTCGGCCTGCTGACGCCGAATTCGGACAAATGCGCGCTGACGCTCGATGGCGTCGACTATGCCTGGCGTGACGGCGAAGAGCTGCTGTTCGACCAGACTTACCTGCACAGCGCGGTGAACAACACCGACATCCTTCGCGTCATCCTGTTTTGCGACGTGGAAAAGACGCAGCTGCGATCGTTCATCAAGCCCGTCGCCGACGCGGTCGACTTTCACATCGTCTCCAAATTCACCGGCGCCGACGACGACGGCAAGCGCTCGTGGGTCTCCACGGCCTACATGCCGATTTATAAAATTCGTTCGTACGTGAAGGAAAAGATCAAGCCGCGAAGCCTGCTGGCTTACAATCTCATAAAGTACGGCAGCATTGGGCTCCTTGTGTTGCTGGTCTACGAGCTGGTCTGAGCGGCAATTTCTAAAGCGCAATTCAGAAGCGATTAGCGGGGTGAATATTCACCCGTAGCTTGCGGTCGTCGATCGCGGCCGCTGGCGCGGTACTGCGATTGACGGTAAAGCACGATGAAGTTAGCTTGATTCAGCACTCGTCATTGCGAGGAGCGAAGCGACGAAGCAATCCAGTATTGCGACGCCGCACTGGATTGCTTCGCTTCGCTCGCAATGACGAACGAGCGGGTCGACCTAAAATCATCATGCTCGCTAACATTTTTGCCTTGCCTGTTTTCTCGACGGAGATCGCGATGCGACAGCTCATGGGTCTGCTGGTATTCGTGCTGCTGGCCCTGCCGCTCGGCGGCGCCGCAATCGCCGCGCCGCAAGGCAAGCGCGTGGTCGTGCTCGCCACCTCCAACACCAATCCGTATATCGGCGCCTGGACCGGCACTTTCACCAAATTCGCCACCCAGGCCGGCATCAAGGTGACGAACCTTTCCGCCAACTACGACGCCGCGGTGCAATCGCAGCAGATCGACGACGCGATCGCGCAAAAGTACGACCTGATCGTGATCTGCTACATCAACGATCAGGCTATCGTGCCGGCGCTCACCCGCGCCAAGGCGGCCGGCATTCCGGTCGTGCTGTACGCAACGCCGATGCGGAAAGACCAGGAAGACTTGTGGACGTCGTACATCGGCACGCAAAACAGCGAGCTTGGGCGGTTTGCCGGCGAGGAACTGGCGCAGGGTTTGGCCGCCGAAGGCAAGACAAAAGCCAAGGTCGTCGCCGTGACGGGCATCGCTCAGATGATCAACGTCAAGGCGCGCATGGACGCGTTCAAGGCCGTGCTGGCGCAGCATCCTGGCATGACGCTCGTCGCCACCGAAGACGGCAAATGGAATACCGCGGTGACGGAGAAAGTGACCGGCGAGCTTCTGGTGCGCTTCGCCGGGCAGGGCGGCATCGACGGCGTTTACGCCATGGCCGACAACCAGGCGACCGGTGCGATCAACGCGGTGCAGTCGGCCGGATTGCCGCTCGGCGTCGCCAACAAGGGCGTCGTGGTGGTCGGCAGCAATTGCATGAAGGACGGCATCGTCCATATCCGCTCCGGCGAGCAGTACGGCACCGCCACGCAAATTCCGACCGAAGAGGCGGAGTACGCGGCGAAGAAAGTCGCCGCCTATTTCAACGGCGAGCCGCTGAAGAAATACGAGACCATTCCGGTCTACGGCGTCACCAAGGCCAATGTCGATCAGTTCGCCGCGGGCTGCTCGTATTAAGCGCCGATGCCTGTGCTTGCCGCCGAAGGTTTGACCAAGCGGTTCGGCCCCAACACGGTCCTCAAGCGCGTCAGTCTGAGCCTCGAAGCCGGCGAGGTTCGCGCCATCTGCGGCGAGAACGGCGCCGGTAAAAGCACGCTGGTCAAGATCCTGACCGGGCTCCATGCGCCCGACGAAGGTTTTGTTTGCTTCGACGGCAATCCGACGCGCATTGAAAATCCGCAGCACGCGCAGGCGCTGGGCATTGCGCTGGTGGCGCAGGAGCTGAGCCTGCCGCCGGCGCTTTCGGTGCTCGACAATATTTGGCTCGGCAATCGCAATGTGCCGCTGTTGCATCGGCGAGCGAGCTTGCGCGCGCGCGCGCGCGCCGCGCTCGACCGCATCGGCTTGGCGGACTTGGCACTCGAGACGCCGGTTGCGGCGCTGGCCATCGGCCGCCGCCAGCTCGTCGAAATCGCCCGCATGCTCACCCGCGATGCCCGCATCTTTTTTCTCGACGAGCCGAGCGCTACGCTGTCCGACGTCGAGATCGAACGCATCTTCGACGCGCTGCGCGCGCTCAAAGCCGACGGCAA
>JASHXZ010000362.1 GCA_030043285.1 Xanthobacteraceae bacterium
CGTCGACTTCGACACGACCACCGTGGGCACTTCCGCCGTCTCGATGTCCCAATGGCCGCGCGCGCGGTCGAGGAAGCGGCCGAGCGTGGCCTGATCGAAGAAGTGCATCGGGATGACGAGCGGCGCCTTGAGCGCGCTGAGCACGTCCATCATGCCGTCGAGGTCGAGCGTATAGAAACCGTCGACCGGTGCCATCACCACGTCAACGCGGCCGATGTCGTCGAGCTGCTGCTGGGTGAGCGTGTGATGCAGATGGCTCAAGTGTGCGATGCACAGATTGGCGATCTCGAAGATGAAGATCGAATTGCCGTAGCGCTCGGTGCCGCCGAGGCCGTCGCGAATGTTGGTCGGCACATTGCGCACGCGCACGTCGCGATATTGCAGATCCCAGATCGCCGGCTTGCCGGGCGTGTCGCTCCAGCCGCGCAGCACGTATTTGATCGCCGGATCGGGATGATCGGTGTAGTGCGTGTCGTGGGCGTGATTCATGGTGATGATGTCGGGAATGACCGGCGGGCGCACATAATCGTTGTAATCGGTGGCGATGCGCACCAGCTGCGGGCTTTCGATCAGGAACGTGGCGTGGCCCACATAGGTGATGCGCACCTGATCGGCGTCGAGTGCGGCGAGCCGGAACGCCGCCGGCGTGAGCGGCAGCCGTCGGTCGGCGACGAGGCCCGGGCAATTCTGCATCATCTCCGGCTGCGGCGCGGCTTTGCTTGCGGGCGGCGCAAGCGACTGCGCGTGCGCGACGCCGGCAAGCGCTGCGGCAGCGAATGCAAGCGCGGCGCTACGCGCCATCGGCTGCAAAATGCCGCGAACCGCTCGACTGCAAAACTGGCGCGGGCCGCGCATGCGTGGCTCCCTTCTAGCACCGCACGCCCCATCTGAGGGTGACACGGAGCGCGCCGGCTAAGCTAGAGTGAAAAAGCTTCGCGGCGCAGAGGAGCCATGCCGATGCATTTTGGTCCGCGCGCAGTTTTTGCCATCATCTGGGCTGCCTGGGTGGTGAGCTGGATCGCCGCTTCATTGTGGTCGGCCCGCACGCAAAAGCGCGCCACGATCTCGTCCGGATTGACGTACCGGATGCTGACGCTCATCGGCGCGGCGCTGATGACGCCATGGGCGGCGCGACGCCTCGGCGCCGCGCCGCTCTGGAACGTTGGCTATGCCGGCGCCTATCTGCTCGCAGCAGCGACGCTGGCCGGTTTGGCGTTTACCTGGTGGGCGCGCATTCATCTCGGCCGGCTGTGGTCGGGCACGATCACGCGCAAGGAAAACCACCACATCATCGACAGCGGCCCGTACGCGCTGGTGCGGCACCCGATCTATACCGGCTTAATCGCGGCTCTCGTCTTCTCGGCGATTGCCGAAGCGACGCCGACTGCACTCGGCGGCGCCGCGCTGCTCACCTTGGGCTTCTGGGTCAAGGCACGCGGCGAGGAGCGTTTTTTGTCGGCCGAGCTTGGCGCCGAAACTTACGCGGCGTATCGCCGCCGCGTGCCGATGTTGCTGCCGTTTCGGTGGCGCCGCTAGGCTTCACCACAGAACGTTCAGCGGTCCGACGTGATCGTACCCTTGGCGGTGACGACGATCCAGGCGCCGTCCTGCCGCCGCACCGATTCGACGCGGCCCACTCCCGGCAAGCTGGCGCCGGAGCCGACGACGAACAGGCCGCCGTAGCGGCTCTCGACCAGCGCGCGGCCGTTGCGCACGTCGCGCACGATCCAATCGTTGAGGACGTGCGCCGTGGCGGCGGGCGGCGGCGCCGCGGCCGGCGCGGGCTCCGCCGGCTTGGCGATCGAGCCGGTAATGTCGGGCGCCGCGGCGGCGCGCTTATCGAGCCGGTCGACTGCTTCGGCAAGGCGCTGCAGTTTGGTCGCCGGGTCGGCCTGCTGGCGTTCGAGGCTGGCGAGCCGATCGGAAATTTTGGCGAACTGCGCATTGGCGCCGCGGTTCGCCGTATCGAGACTGGCCTTCATCGCGTTCAGTTCGGCAAGCTGGCTTTTCAGCCCCTGCACCACCCCGTGCGCGTCCGCCGTGCGCGCGCCTTGGGCGTCGGCGACGTCGTGGCGGGTCAGGTGCGAAGCGGCCAGCGTACCGACGAAGGCGCCGCATCCTGCGACCAGCGCGATGCTTGCAGCGAGCAGCGCAAAGCGGAACGAACGCGGCTGCGGCGCTGCTGCAAACGCCATCGGCGCGGCCTCGTCCGCGTCGTTGCCGACCGTGCCGCTTACCGTCGCCAAAATTCGGTTCGGGCCTTCGGGTTTTACAAGCGCGACGGCTGGCTCGGCTGCGGGCGCTTCATCCTGCTCGCCATCAAGGCTCGGCGCGTCGACAACCGGTAGATCTTGGATCGGATCGCTCGCCGCATCCGCCGGCGGCGCATCATTATCGAGCGGCGGCTGCGACGAAGCCGGCGCGGCAGCCGCTTCGCTGGCAGCGGGCTTGTGAACCTCGCCTTCGCCGTTCTGGCCTGAATTGTTGTCGCTGTTGTCTTTGTTGCTGTTGTCTTTGTTGCTGTTGTCCTGGGGAATGTCCACTTCAGGGTCCTCCGCAATACGGTGACCCTTCGTTAACCTTTGATTATTAGCAAATCGTTACCGAGCGATTTTTCGCCCTCTGCGACGCTTGCGTCGCATGCCGCGCTCACGGACTGGCGTGATTGATGAATTTCTCCGGCGGCGCCTCGCCCCATTGCGAGCGCAGCGCCTCGTCGGCTGACAGGAGATTCGAGCCGGAGGCGAGGTTGAGGCGATCGCTGTCCGCCCAATGCTCGTGCACGTGGCCCCACGGGTCAGCCCAATAATCGTAGACCTGGCTGCCAAGCAGGTGCCGGCCGATGCCCCACATGTGCTCGTATTGGCCGAAGCCTTTCAGATGATCGTGGCCCATGCAGACGTCGTCGATGTCGGGGACCTCGAACGACATATGGTTCAACCCGGTCTTCGGGGAATTAAGGCAGAAGAAGACGTGGTGAT
>JASHXZ010000363.1 GCA_030043285.1 Xanthobacteraceae bacterium
TGGCCGATGCCGTCCGCGAAATGCTCCTTCACGCCGTCGGGCACCAGGAACTTGGCATCCTCCGGCCAATGATATGCGCGCTTGGCAAGCCGCACCTCCTCTTCGCCCAACGGCTCGCCGTGGGCTGCAGGCGTGTCGACCTTGTCGGGAGCGCCATAGCCGATGTGGCTATCGAGAATGATCAGCGTCGGCTGCTCTTTCGTTCTGCGGAAGACCCCGAGTGCATTGGCGATGCTCTCAAGATCGTTGGCATCGCTGACCCGCAGCACATTCCAACGGTAGGCGAGGAACCGCTCGGCGACGTCTTCGGTAAAGGTGACGCGAGTATATCCGTCGAGGGTGACGTGATTATTGTCGTAGATCCAGCACAGGCCGTCGAGGCCGAGATGGCCGGCGAGCGAGGCCGCCTCCGCGCCGACGCCCTCCATCAAGCAGCCGTCGCCGCAAACGGCGTAGATGTTGTAGTCGAACAGATCGAAACCGGGCTTGTTATAGCGGCTGGCGAGCCATTTCCGAGCGATCGCCATGCCGACGCTGTTGGCGATGCCCTGGCCGAGCGGGCCGGTCGTGGCCTCCACACCTGATACCAGGTGATATTCCGGATGCCCCGGCGCCTTGCTGCCGAGCTGGCGGAAATGCCGAATATCGTCGAGCGTCACCGCCGGCTTGCCGAGGTTCTCGTACTCGGCATTCACGGCGAGCGTTTCTGTTAGATACAAAACCGACCACAGCAGCATGGAGGCGTGGCCGTTCGACAGCACGAAGCGATCGCGATTTGGCCAGATCGGGTCCTGCGGATCGAACCGCATGACCTCGTTCCAGATCACGTAGGTAAGCGGCGCCAGCGCCATCGGCGCACCGGGATGACCCGAGTTCGCCTGCTGGATTGCGTCGATCGAAAGCGTGCGAATCGTATTGATGGCAAGCTCATCGAGCTCTTGGCTGGTCAAACCTTTCGGTTTTGTCTGCTGCATCGGCATCCGTTCCGCTGTCATCCGGCGCGTTTTGCGGCCGGTTTTTCGATGTGGCCGCCGAATTCGTAACGCATGGCGGAAAGCACTTTGTCGGCGAAATCAGCGTCGCCGCGCGAGCTGAACCGTTCATAGAGCGCCGACGAAAGCACGTGTGCCGGCACGCCCTCGTCGATGGCCGCCTTGATGGTCCAGCGGCCTTCGCCCGAATCGGAGACGCGACCGGCAAATTTGCCGAGCGCCGGATCGTCGATCAGCGAGGTCGCAATGAGATCGAGCAGCCATGAGGCGATAACGCTGCCGCGCCGCCAGACTTCGGTGATGTCGGGCAGGTTGAGATCGTATTGGTAATGCTCGGGATCGCGCAACGGCGTGGTCTCTGCATCGATCACGCCGGTTCTCTTGCCGACATTGGCGGCTTTGAGAACGCCGAGGCCCTCGGCATAAGCCGCCATCACTCCGTATTCGATGCCGTTATGGACCATCTTGACGAAATGACCGGCGCCATGCGGTCCACAATGCAGATAACCCTGCTCCGAGGTGCCATTGACTCTTTCGCGGCCCGGGGTGCGCGGAATGTTGCCGCGGCCCGGCGCGAGCGTAGCGAAGATCGGATCGAGGTGCTCCACCACGTCCGTCTCGCCGCCGATCATCATGCAATAGCCGCGGTCCAGGCCCCACACGCCGCCGCTGGTGCCGACATCGACATAATGAATGCCCTTCGACGTCAGGCTCTTGGCCCGGCGAATATCGTCGATGTAGTAGGAATTGCCGCCGTCAATCAGAATGTCGTCGCGCTCGAGATGAGGCAGCAGATCGGCGATGACGCTGTCGACTGCACCGGTCGGCACCATCAGCCAGACTGCGCGTGGCTTCGTCAGTTTCTTGACAAAGTCCGCAGTCGACGTGCTCCCGACCGCCTTTTCCTTGACCAGCGCCGCCACCGCGTTTGCCGATCTGTCGTTGACGACGCATTGATGGCCGCCCTTCAAAAGGCGCTGCACCATATTGGCGCCCATCCGGCCGAGGCCGATCATTCCAAGCTGCATGGTTTAGCCCTCCAGGGGCAAATCAAGTCCCGGCCGCGCGCTCGACTAGGCGGCCGATGACAGGGTTGCGTGTTTGCGCTCAAACAAATCCACAAATCCGCGATAGCGTTGGGCGATCTCGGCAACGGCCTGATCGCGCCTCATTTGTTTGCTCCGCCAGGCGACCAGCGGCTCCCAAAACACTGTGCGGCCGATCGCAAATCCGACGTATCCCGGAACCGTCGCCGCTGTCTCGAGCCATTGGCGGACTGTTTGATTGTCCGCGCCGCGGCCGAGAACGATGCAGCCGACATTGCGTCGTCCACCGGCGCGCGCCGTCGCTACGAGACGCTCGCAATCCTCGCGCCGCTCGAGTCCCTCGACTTTCCACAAATCCGGTTCGACCCCGCTGTCCTGGAGCTCCGCAATGGCTTGGACCATCAGATGTGGCCGCAATTCGCGGTCATAGGCGTTCTTGTCGCCGTTGAGCTCGGCGAGCTGCGCTTTCTCCGGCGGAACGATAAGCTCGAACAAAAAGCGACTGCGGCCGCGGCCGGCAAGATAATCGGACAGGCGTCGCAAGCGCGCCGCCTGTCGTTTGTTCAACGTGGCATCGCCGCCGGGATTATAACGCGCCAGCACTTTCCCGAAGGTCGGATCGAACTTTTCGATGTGGCTCGCGAAATCCTCGCCATATTCGAAGTCGAATTCATCCTTGCCGCTTTTCTCGGTCGGACAAGCGGTGACGACGTTCCTCGATTTGGCGTCACGCAGAATTGCAGCGCCAAATTGTTCGTCGACCAGAATGCCGGCCTTCTCCCGCGGTACGCCGTCCGCGAGCGCGTCCAGGAAGCCGTCGTAGATGACTTGCTTGGCGGCGGCGACCTCCGCCGTCTGCGTTTCGCTCAATGGCGATTGCCAGCCGAACATTTTGCTCACAAGGGAGCTGCGTTGATCGAACGGCTGAATGTACAGCGGGCGGTCATATCCTCGCGGCATCAGACGGCTCCTTTAAGCTTGCGGTACCGGCGGATCAGCGTGTTCGTCGAGCTGTCATGCTCGAGCTTCGGCTCCGTGGCGCTTTCCAATTCGGGGATGATGCGCTGCGCCAGCGCCTTGCCGAGCTCGACGCCCCACTGATCGAAGGAATCGATCTGCCAGATCGTACCTTGGGTGAAGACGCTGTGCTCGTAGAGCGCAACCAGCTTGCCCAACGCGGCCGGCGTCAATGCGTCGAGCATGATTGTGTTGGACGGACGATTTCCCTCGAACAGACGATGCGGCACGAGCCAATCGGGCGTGCCTTCGGCTTCGACCTGCTCCGCGGTCTTGCCGAACGCCAGCGCCTCGGTCTGGGCGAATACGTTGGCGATCAGCGTATCGTGGTGGCCCAAAGGATTGAGCGGTTTGGCAAAGGCGATGAAGTCGCACGGTATGAGGCGCGTGCCCTGATGGATCAGCTGATAGAAGGAATGCTGGCCGTTGGTTCCCGGCTCGCCCCAATAAATCGGTCCGGTGTCGTAATCGACTTGCGCGCCTTCGAGCGTGACGTGCTTGCCGTTACTCTCCATGGTGAGCTGCTGGAGATAGGCTGGAAAGCGCTTGAGATATTGTTCATAGGGCAGCACCGCGACGGTCTGGGCGCCGAACCAATCGTTGTACCAGACGCCGATGAGGCCCATCAGCACCGGCAGATTGCGGTCGAACGGCGCGGTGCGGAAGTGCTCGTCCATTTCGTGGAAGCCGCCGAGCATCGCGCGAAAATTATCAGGCCCGATCGCTATCATGGTGGAGAGGCCGATGGCCGAGTCCATCGAATAGCGGCCGCCGACCCAATCCCAGAAGCCGAACATGTTGGCGGTATCGATGCCGAACTTCGCAACCTCGGTTGCGTTGGTCGACACGGCGACGAAATGTCTGGCGATGGCGCCGTGTTCACCTTTCATGGCGCCGAGAAGCCATTCGCGTGCGGTGCGCGCGTTGGTCATGGTCTCCAGCGTGGTGAAGGTCTTGGAGGAGACGATGAATAACGTCTCGGCCGGATCGAGATCGCGCACCGCTTCGGCAAAATCCGTACCGTCGACGTTGGATACGAAGCGAAATGTCACGGCGCGGTCGCTGTAGTGCTTGAGCGCTTCGTACGCCATGACCGGCCCGAGATCGGAGCCGCCGATGCCGATATTGATCACGTTGCGGATGCGCTTGCCGGTCTGACCTTTCCAATCGCCAGTGCGCACGCGGTTGGAAAAGTCGGCCATCCGGTCCAGGACGGCGTGAACGTCGGGCACGACATTGCGGCCATCGTGCAGAATGACCGCGCCCCGCGGCGCGCGTAACGCGACATGCAGGACGGAGCGATTTTCCGAAACGTTGATCTTGTCGCCCCGGAACATGGCGTCGATGCGATCGCGCAGCCCCGACTCCTCGGCAAGCTGCAGCAACAGCTGCAGCGTCTCGTCGGTGATCCGGTTCTTGGAATAGTCGAGGTAGAGACCCACCGCTTCGACTGTCAGCCGCTCGCCGCGTTCGGGATCTTCGCTGAAGAGTTGACGCAAATGGACGCCCTTCAGTTTCTGGTAATGCTTCTCCAGCAGGGCCCAGGCGCGCCGCTGGCGCAGCGGCGGTACGTTCGTAGTCGGGGCGTTGGCCAGCGGCGCCGTGCGCTTGCGTTGACTGGATGCGACTGCCATGGGGATCAGCTCGCCTTGCGCATGACCGCGCTTTTTGATTCGATACAGGCCATCAGGTCGCTCCACGACTTGTCGAACGACGTGGCGCCTTCGTCCTGAAGCCGC
>JASHXZ010000364.1 GCA_030043285.1 Xanthobacteraceae bacterium
ATCGTCGTGAAGGGAGCCTTGAACCCGGACCAGGTGGGTGCGCTGAACGACGCCATCGACCGCCAGGGCCTGCCGGATCTGCTTGAGCGCAACGGGCACATCCACACCGGCGACCCGAGGGACAAGAAGGACCCCGCGGCCGCGGCCGGCGTCAGACCTGTGCTCGACTGGGGACCCGAACTGCGTGACATGGTCGACCTGCCGACGATCCGGCCGTACCTCGAAGCGTTGCTGCCGCCCGGCTACCGGCTGGACCACTCCTGCGCCATCCTTACGCACAAGGGCTGGCGCAAGGACGAAGGGCACTCGCTGCACAACGGCGGCACGCCCTACGACCCGACGCAGTCGTACACCGTGCGGGACGGCAGGATCTTCAACGGGCTCATCGTCGTGTCGTACGCGCTCACCAGGGCCGAGCCCGGTGCGGGCGGCTTCTGCATCATCCCGGGCAGCCACAAGTCCGCGTTCCCGCTGCCGAAGGCGGTGCGCGACGTCCTCTGCGAGTGGCCGGTGCAGCAGGTTCCGCTGGAGGCCGGTGACGCGGCCATCTTCTCGGAGGCCACGACGCATGGAGCCATGCCGTGGTTCGGACAGAACGACCGGCGGGCGCTGCTCTTCAAGTACTGCCCCGGATACATGCAGTGGGAGGTTGAATCGCCCTGGGTCGTGTCGGACGACCGGTTCACCGATCAGCAGCAGTCCATCCTGCGTAGACCGTTCGTGGATGGTCGGGTATAGCGCCCGTGTCGGCGCGTTTCCCGGTGATCGGCAGGTGACGTCGCCAGGCGCGACCTGGCTCGACTTGCCAGTGCCTTACGTTGATTGAACCCGCAATCCATAATCACCGCCGTTTACGGTTGGCACCGCACCGCCAACACCGTACCTTTCGCGATTATGGATTCCTGGCCCGCCGCTGCGCGGCGCCCCGGAATGACGGGAGTGATTCGCCATGCGGGTCTATCAGTTCAGCGAGCAGCCGTATTTCCCGGCCTGGAACGAGCACGCAGGCACCTTGCGGGTGACATTTCCGAACCGCAAATGCGACCCCCACGTCGCCGCCGATCTGTTTCATCGCTATTACGACGAGTATCAGCTCACCGACGAGCTCGGCCTCGACATTATGCTCAACGAGCATCACCAGAGCGCGACCTGCATGTGCTCGACCGTGGTGGTGGGACTCGCCGTGCTGGCGCGCATCACGCAGCGCGCGCGGCTATTGGTGCTCGGCTATCCGATCGGCCACCGGCCCGATCCGCTGCGCGTCGCCGAAGAGCTGTCGACCATCGATGTGATCTCGCGCGGCCGGCTCGACATGGGCTTCATCAAGGGCATTCCGTACGAGATCGCCGCCTCGAATCGCAATCCGACCGAGCTGATGGACCGTTTCTGGGAGGCGCACGATTTCATCCTCAAGGCGATGACCACCCACGACGAAATATTCAACTGGGAGGGCGAGTTCTTTCACTATCGCCAAGTCAACGTCTGGCCGCGGGTCTGGCAGGAGCCGCATCCTCCTGTTTGGTCCACGACCGGCTCGACCGCCCAGGCGCGCGTGCTCGGCGAACGCGGCTACGTCATGGCGACGCTCGGCACCGGTTTTGGCACCCGCCGCGTCTACGACGCCTATCGCAAGTCTTATCTCGCCAAGCACGGCAAGGCGCCGGGCGCCGACCGCTTCGCCTATCTGGGGCTGGTCGCGGTCGCGAGCGACGAAGCCGAGGCGCGCCGCCGCGGCGACCTCATCGCCGGTTACGTGAGAACGAGCCCGATCGTGGCGCTGCCGTTCCGCAATCCGCCCGGCTACCTGCCGCCGGAAGACCAAGCGCGAGTTTTGCGCGGCGAGACGCCGCCGCGCACATTTACCCGCGGCGGCAAGGTCATCAATATGCAGACCGCGAACGTCGACGAATTGATCGACGCCGGCGTCCTGTTCTGCGGCACACCGGACCGCGTGTATGAACAGATCGTCGCGTTCTGCGAACATTGCGGCGGCATGGGCAATCTGTTGATGATGGCCCATGGCGGCGAGCTTTCGCACGCCCAGACCGTCGATAATCTGACGCTGTTCGCCCGCGAAGTTTATCCGCGGCTCAAGGCGTGGCGGCAGCCGGATGCGGAGGAGGCGGCGAAGGCGGTGGCGGCCTAAGCCGAGGCCCGGTCGCATTGTGGACATTTTTCAATGTTCACATTTTGTTCCATATGAGTTAACCTTTGTAAACGGTTTAATGGCGAAATACGACTTCGAGTCGCAGTGAACTCGTTTTGCGTACCTGATCTGATTTCGCCAGACCATGGAGGGTACGCGAGATGATGTTATTGAAAATCAAAAGGGTAGGTGAGGGGCTGCATCCAAGTGAAACTCTTATTTCGCTCGAAACCAAGAGCGGAACAGAGCAGATCGCTGTAGATGCCAAATCACTGCGCAATGGAACATTACCGATTGGCTGGCCTGTAGGAAAAAGCAGAGGTTTTTTTCTGGTCGAGCTTCCTCGGCCGACTGCGAGCGGTACTCGTCGCGTCTGGGTCAAAAAAGAAGAAATAATACCTGATAAATTGGTTCGTAAGACAGCATGATCTTATCTGATCGCGAGATTCAGAAACTTCTAAAGGATGGCCTAGTCTCTATCGAGCCAAAGCCTCCGCTTGATGCATACGACTCAACAGCAGTCGACCTTACTCTTGATCCTCTCATTAGAGTATTCCGGACTAACGTACCAGGGTTCGTCATTGACCCAAGCGCCCCCGGCTATAAAGCCGTCGCGCTTATTCAGAGTGCAACCGATCCACTGCCGATTCCTCAACAGGGCTGGGAGTTGCCGCGAAGTACGTTAGTTCTTGGATGGACACGCGAACGCATCGATTTGAATTTCAAGGCAAAGGTCGCCGGACGCGTTGAAGGAAAGAGCGGACTAGCAAGGATTGGCTTAGGCGTCCATGTCACAGCTCCGACGATTCACGCGGGTTTTC
>JASHXZ010000365.1 GCA_030043285.1 Xanthobacteraceae bacterium
TTGTCATAAGTCACAAAGAACGCGGTATCGCCCAACGAGATGAACGAACAGCTGAAATGATTTGAGATCGGAAAAATCGGCAAGCATCTGGCCTCGTAGTGCTCCATCATCGCGCCTTCGCCGCTCGAGCCGCGCCAGGTGCTGTCGTAATAGGTGGCGCCGGACGAGACTTCGTAATCGCGGCCGCGCTTCAAGGCAGGCGGCGGCGCGCCGTCATACGGCGGCGGATGGTCCACGTAGCCGTTAAACACGCGGTACATCTTCCAATGCGAGGACCAGTAATCCGGATAGCGTGGATCACTGGGCTCGTTGGGCGCGCGCTTGTAGACGCAGCTCGCGTCGGCGCAGGGGCTGTCGGACGGTGGGTTGTGCACGCCGTAGGTCGAATAGACGTTATCCGGCTGCTGCGCCTGGACGCTGCACCAGGGCGCCAAGGCCAAGCCGACGATCACTGCGCCTACCGCAGCGTCACGATTAGTCAACGAGATGAACACGGCAAAGCCTCCTATCGCAGAATAGTGAGATCGGATTCACTAGCGCTGCCGGCGAGATCGTTCGCGCCAGCTCAGGCGATCCTTAAATCGCTCATCGAGCGCCGCGGCGCTTCGATACGCGGCGTCTGGCCGCCGCGCAGCACGCTGTTGCCCTGGAACAGGCTGCGCTGATCGATCGGCGCCGGGTCGAGCCAGTCCGCCTCCTTCATGGCGCCCGAAAGTCCGTAGGCGGCGAGCGCGTTCTCGTAAGTGACCTTGCGGATCGCCGGGGCGGCGATGCCGCGCTCGGCCATCAGCGCCGCGGTCTTCGGTACCGCCAGCGGATCGGAGACGCCCCAGTCGCATGCGGAATCGACGATGACGCGCTCCGCGCCGTAGTGGCGCACGATCTCGGTCATGCGCTCATTGCCCATTTTGGTCTGCGGATAGATCGAAAAGCCGGCGAAGTAGCCACGGTCGAGCACCTCGCGCACGGTCTCTTCGGTGTTGTGGTCGATCACACAGCGTGCCGGATCGAAGCGGTGCTCGGCGAGCACATCCATGGTCCGCAAGGTGCCGCGGTGCTTGTCGCGATGCGGCGTGTGGATCATGATCGGCAGCTCGATCTCTCTCGCCAGCTCGATCTGCCGGCGCAGATATTTGTCCTCCTGCGGCGTCTGCTCATCGTAGCCGAGCTCACCGATGGCAACGACGCCGTCCTTGACGGCGAAGTGCGGCAGCACCTCGAGCACCGCTTCGGCCAACGCTTCGTTGTTGGCCTCCTTCGGATTGAGAGCGATGCAGCAATAATGGCGAATGCCGAACTGACCGGCGCGAAACTTTTCGAACCCGAGGATCGTCGACAGATAATCGACGTATGTGCCAAGACTCGTCCGCGGCTGGCCGAGCCAGAACGACGGCTCGATCACCGCGACGACTCCGGCGCGCGCCATCGCCTCGTAATCGTCGGTGCTGCGCGAAATCATGTGCGCGTGCGGATCGATGAACATGGTGCCGGCAGCGGCCGGCAGCTCCCGCCCGCCGGCGTCAGCCTGCAGCACCGTCGCGTGTTTGGTCTTTCTTAAAGTGAGGCGCGAGCCGCAGCACGGACATCCCACTTGCTCGCCTGGCGATTCGGAAAAACCATTCTCGGAACCATTGCCATCCGCGTTCGCCATCATGCCTACCCTTTTTTATACTTTACGTAGTAGCAGGCCAGCGGTTGTAAGGCAACGCGATCGGAGGCGGCGTGTCGTCAATCAAAAATGTGCCGAAGAATGAGATCCTTGACGGCGGTCGCAGCGACCGGCTCGTCAGGGACAAGGCGTCTTTCGCTCGAAAGAAAGACCGGTCCGTCGGCGGCGCTGTCGGTCAGGCGGCCGTGCGAGCCTCTGACCAATGTCGCGTCGAGCGGAATGACGTCCATCAGAGTCGTAAAGCCCAACGCGCGGCGCGCCAGGCGCCCCCCGATGACAAGCTTGGGAAACCGGATCGCCGGATCGACAAACAGCTCGACCGGATCGTAGCCGGGTTTGCGGTGAATCTCGACCAACCGCGCGAAATCCGGCGCGCGTCGATCATCGAGCCAATAATAATAGGTGAACCACGCGTCGGCGCGCGCCAAGGCCACCAACTCACCCGAGCGCTCATGATCGAGCCCAATCGTTCTTTGCTCAGCACGGCCGAGGACGCACTCCACGCCGGGAAGCGACGCGGCAATGCGCCTGACCTCGTCAAGCAGTTCGGGCCGCGCCACGTAAATATGCGCGATCTGATGATCGCTGACCGCAAAAGCCTCGGACTGGCAGGGGTCGAGCAGTTCGCCGTCGCCTTCGCGCCGCACGCGCAGCAGCCCGGATTCGCGCAACGCCCGATTGATGTGGATCGGCGTCGAAACCGGCGTGACGCCGTATTCGGACAGGATGACCACGCGGGCGCCGTCGCGCGCCGCGTCGGCGATGAGTTCGCCGACCACCGCGTCGATCTCGCGCAGGCTCGCCGCGACGCGGGGGTCGTCAGGCCCGCGGCGCTGCAAGTCGTAATCAAGATGCGGAAGATAGACGAGCGTGAGCGTCGGCGAGCGCGTTCGCCGCACGTGCATCGCGGCGTTGGCGATCCAGCGCGAGGACGCAATCGAGGTCGCCGGCCCCCAGAAATTGAACAGCGGAAAGCTGCCGAACCGTTCGGTCAGCTCATCGCGCAACTCAAGCGGCTTGGTGTAGCAGTCCGGCAGCTTGCGGCCGTCGGCGCGGTAAATCGGCCGCGGCGTGACGCCAATGTCGTGGTCGGCGGCCATGTTGTACCACCAGAACAGATTGGCGCTTGTGAAAGCGCCGTCGCGCCGCCGCCCGGCTTGCCAGATTTTTTCGCCCGCGACCAAGCGGTTCGACTGCCGCCACAGCCAAATCTCCATGAGATCGCGAAACAGCCAGCCGTTGGCGACGATGCCGTGTTGGCGCGGCAGCACCCCGGTCATGAAACTGGCCTGTACGGTACAGGTGACCGCCGGCAGCACGGTGGACAACGGGCGCTGCGCGCCGGCGCGGGCAAATGCCTCGATGTGCGGCGTCTCGGCGCCGATGTGCCGCGGCGACAGACCAACTACGAGAATGACGACAGTGGGCCGCATGATGCCGCCGCAAGCTTGCACGAACGCGACGAGTAATCCAGGGCGATTGACATCGCGCAACCGCAAATCGAGTATCGTCACCACCGTGCCGCGGCGCGGTGAGACCACCCGATCGACCTGGAGAATTGGCCGCGATGATCATGCAGGCGCCAGCTGCTGCACTGCCTTCAGTCTTGCTGCGGCTCGGCCGGGTTTCGAATCTGCCTACGGTGTGGACCAACGTATTGGCGGCCGTCGTCCTCAGCGGCGGCGATTGGCGGGGCCGGCATCTCGGCCTTCTGTTGATCTCCATGTCGCTTTGTTACGTCGGTGGCATGTACCTCAACGATTATTTCGATCGCGCGATCGATGCGCGCGAACGGCCCGATCGACCGATCCCGTCGGGCGCGATTTCGGCGTACGCGGTGGCTGCGATCGGGTTCGTGCTGCTCGGCTGTGGTTTTTTGCTGATCGCGATGGCGGGAGTTGCCGCGGCGAGCGTAGCGGCTGCGCTGCTCGCCGCAGCGGTCGTCGCCTACGACCTTCGTCACAAGGGCAATGCGTTCGCCCCGGCGATCATGGGGGCGTGCCGCGCGCTGGTCTATGTCACGGCAGCAGCGCTCGCCGGCGGCATCTCGGCCTTTATCATTGTGGCCGCCGGTGCGGTCGCGGCCTACGTGGCGGGTCTCACTTACGCGGCGCGTCAGGAGAGCCTCGACAAGGTCGGCAATCTCTGGCCGCTGGCGCTGGTTGCCGGACCGTTGCTTGCGGCCGTGGGCGCGTTTGAGGTCGGCGCCGGCGCCATCGCAATTTATCTGTTGCTGGCGCTCTGGATGGGCGCGGCCGTCTATTTGCTCGCCAAGCGACCGGGCATCGGTGCGGTATCGCGGGCGGTCGGCTGGCTCATCGCCGGCATCTCGCTGTGCGATGCGGCGCTGCTCGCGAGCGGCGGCGCAATGGTGCCGGCGCTCATGGCGATCGGCGGCTTCGTTGTTACGCTCGTTGCCCAGAGATACGTCGCCGGAACCTGATCCAATGACGCAAACCCGGATCGGAACCGAGCCTGCCGCTTCTGTGATCGAATTGCTCCTGCACTGGCTGCGGCGCCGGCTCAAACCTGAGGCCTCGCAATGGCTCGAAACCGAGATCGGCCGCCAGGGCGACACGCCCGACGAGCGACGCTTCGGTATTGCGCTCGGGCTTGCCGGCCGGCGGATCGGTCGGGACGATCTGTCGCTCTCCGCCGCCGATCTCGTCACTGCGCAGGAACTGCGGCGCAACTGGCGACCTGACGTTTGGCGCACCGATGAAGCAGCGCGCACCGCGCTCATCCTGGCGACCTGGACTGGCGATGAAGAAGCCTTCGCAGCGCGCGTCGACGGGCTTTGCCTCACCGGCGAATTGAGCGAGCACGTGGCTTGCCTGAAAGGGTTCGCGGTTTTCCCCGCATCGGCACGGCTGTTGCGGCGCGCACGCGAGGCGACGCGTTCATCGATGCAGCCGCCGTTCGAGGCGATCGCCTGCCATAATCCCTACGCGGCGGACTATTTCGATGATGCGGCCTTCAACCAGATGGTCGTGAAGTGCGTCTTTTGCGGCGTGCCGATCGAAACTGTGATCGGATTGGACGAACGGCGTAACAGCGAACTGGTGCGCATGATGCGCGATCTGGTCTCCGAGCGGCACGCCGCGGGCCGGCCGTTGCCCGACTCGGTGCACCGTTGGATTGCCGGCGCCAGCACGGCCGCCAACTAGCCCTCCTGTCGCATTTGGCCGAGCCCGCGACCGCGCTGGCAAAATCTGCCAACAAATCAGCGCCATTGCGACAACTGGTGCTTTTTGGCGGGGCGATGCTTCGGCTCGTTCCGACCGTCCCCTGGAGACGGCCCGACCAGATAATACAGGGCCGCCAGACTGCCGCCGGCCACCACGGTCACGCCGCCGATGAAAAAGAAAACGCCCATGTCGACCAACGTCGCGTGGCACAACGCCGTTCCGGCGGCAACGCGACAAATTGCGGCGCGGTTTGCCGACGCATCGTCGCATTGAGCCGCCCGCGCGCGCCCGGGAACCAAGTGCGCCTATGCGCGAGGATCTGGTTCTACTCTTTTCTCGAACTGCGCGACCGCCTGCGCGAGAGGCTCGGAAAGCGGCATCTGCTGTGCGTAATCGTAGTACGCACGCAGCCGCTCGCCGAGAGCCTCGCGAATGCTGCGGTACGCGGCACGGTCGAGCAATGGCGTATCATCCGCTGCCACGACATGCTCCTGCGCAAGACCGACGCGCCCGCCGCGTGTATCGGCGGGACGATGCGCGCCGACCGGTTCAGACCAAAACGGCCTTAAGGCACCCCAAGCCTAGTCATCGTGGTGGATAATGACCTTCTTGGTCTCAGGGTGAGGAACGGGAAGTACGCGCACCTCGGGCTGCTTCTTGATCACTGTGGTGCTGCTGTTGTCGCCGCCTCGGCGAATGATTGTTGTGTCGTCGGCCCTTGCCATGGTGGCGGCGAGCTGAGCGCTTATCAGAAGTGCTCCGGCCGCGGTTAGCGCAAATGCGCGCATTGGACGTCTCCTCTGTTCGATTCCCTACACGGCTAATGCTTGGAGGCACGGCTGCGTTCCGCAAAAAATGGCAAAACAGTGCGGCGGCGCCGGCGGCGCAACGTCACTGGATGATCTGTCAGAGTGGCGGATGATTCGTGAGAGCGGTGAAATCAGACCGTTAAAACACAAAAACCGCACGCAACGCATCGCGCAGCCTTCAGGTGACCGTGTGCGCAACGGCTGGAATTTCAAATATTCTCTTTCACCCAATTCCGGCCGGGCGGGAATTGGATGCTGCAGCGGATCGACGCCGAACATATGGCAGCAACTTCTGAAGACGCTCCATGTACTGCCGGTCAATCTCATCCTTGCTGACGCGCTGCCCCGAAGCGAGGTGATCATGCGCCTCGGCATCGGCGCAGAATTCGCTGCAATAGAAGCGACTGGCGCTGCCCTTCCAGGCAGCCTTGGGATCGATCATGCGATGGCAATTGCAGCACTTCATGTTGACTCCTCTGCGGCTTTAACGCCCAAACGGGGTTCCCGGTTCCCGCGACGCGAAGGGCAGCGCCTTGTTCCCGATCAGTCGAAGGCGGCGCGGCTCTTATCCGCCCGAAAAATGGGCAGGCAGATGCAGAATGCGGTGAACCGCCGCTGGCCTCTCGCCAATTATCCGAAAGGAATGCCGTCGACGGAAACTGATCCACGGACCCCCAGCCGGTGCCTGATCCCGGACCGCGCCAGATCCTGGTCAAAGCGAAATGGCTTTCCGTCGACCGCACATGCGCGGACGCATGAGTCCAAGGAAGATGTCCGCAGCGGCATCGAGCGCTGAGTTCTCGCCAGATCAGTACACGGCCAGAACCGTCGGCGGCCCGATGCCGACAACAAACGCCGTCACACAATTGAGACATGAATTAACGATGGTGATCCCGCGCGATTCGCGCGTCCAAGGATCGAGCTCTTTATTTCGGAACGATAAATGCGCGTCCTCATCGCCACGGATGCATGGCACCCGCAGGTCAATGGCGTCTATCGAACATTGATGTCGCTGCAGCGTGCCGCACGCAGCCTCGGCGTGACAGTCGAATTCCTTTCGCCGGAGGGGTTTCGGACCGTGCCGGTGCCGACTTACCCCGGCCTGCGCCTGGCTATTCCTCGCCGAAGCCGAATTGCGCGCTGCATCGAAGAGGCCCGGCCCGACGCCATCCACATCGCTACCGAAGGGCCGATCGGCCATGCCGTACGCGCCTATTGCCGCCGCCATGGCCGGCCGTTCACGACCAGCTACACGACCCGATTTCCCGAATACATCGCCGCTCGCGCGCCGGTGCCGGAGCGCTGGATCTACGCGTCGTTACGGCGCTTTCACGCCGCCGCGACCGTCACCATGGTCGCCACGCCGTCGTTGATGAACGAACTGAGCGAACGCGGTTTCAAAAATCTCGGCATGTGGACGCGCGGGGTCGATACCGAGTTGTTCAGGCCGGATCGCGCCGTTGCCCTCGAGTTTCCGCGCCCAATCTTCATCAGTCTAGGCCGCGTCGCCGTGGAAAAGAATCTCGGCGCTTTCCTGTCGCTTGATCTGCCCGGCACCAAAGTCGTGATCGGCAAGGGTCCAATGGAGGCCGAGCTGAAGGCTCGCTTTCCCGATGCGAAGTTTTTGGGCCAGCTGGAAAACGGCACGCTGGCGGGCCATCTCGCGGCGGCCGACGTCTTCGTCTTTCCGAGCCGCACCGACACATTCGGCATCGTGCAGCTCGAGGCGCTGGCGAGCGGCGTGCCGATTGCGGCCTTTCCGGTGACCGGACCGAAGGATGTCATCGGCACTCATCCAATCGGCGTGCTGAGCGAAGATTTGCGCGCCGCTTGTCTGGGCGCGCTGAAAGTTTCACGCCAGGCGTGC
>JASHXZ010000366.1 GCA_030043285.1 Xanthobacteraceae bacterium
CGGTAGGCGTGGCGAGCGGCGCGATGTTCACGTCTCGAGCTGCTTGAGGTTTCATTGCAATCTCCTTCATGGCTCGCTGGAGGTTCGGATTTGCGGGAATAATCTTTGACGAAAACGAACCAAGATCTTCCGGGAACCAAACGTCGCTCGGCGGCTGCTCCGCGCCGAGCGCCGACCCGACGGAAAGTCTAGGTGCAAACCGGCACGTGGCCTTTCCGAAAAAAATCGAAACTGACCGGATTTTGACGCGATATGAGTGCCCGCTTATCCCCTTGGGGCGGCCGGAAAGGCATGCGAATGCAATCTTAGTTTTTGCCAATAACCATCAAGTCGGAAGAAGGAAGCTGAAGACTTTTCGGTAGAAGGGTAGAAGGGCGGCCAACAGCTTTGCAAAAAATGTGGCTTCGATGACCGGCGCCGGCTCGCTATTTTTGAAGCTCTTCGAGTTGCCTGGCTTTCTCCATTAAACCGGCAGCAAGGGCCTCAAGCTCGTGTGCAGTAGGCGAATGCGGGCAGTTTCGCGCGAGGCGAGTGAAAGTCAGAGCGAGTTGCCGAAGATATTCGACGACGTCCGAAGTCATGAATGCGACGACTGCAACAACGATCGGCGGTTGAGGATCACAGGATACTGATCGTCCGACCGAGCGTGTCCGGCCCGAGAGGAGCGCCTACTTAATACCTTTCGCCAAGATAGACTTGCGAACTTCGGACAAAGTCTTGTGCTTTCAATCCGCATCGCCGCAGCGCCGGCGTGAGCGCGGGCCGAAATCAATGATGCATTGGTAACAACGGCTGGGATCGCGCGCGCGCGCGTTGACGGCTTGTGCGCGGGGCGTGACCGGTCCAATGCCTGTAAGCGTTGGTAAACGCGCTGACGCCGCGGTAGCCGAGCAACCACGCGATTTGCGAAATCGACAGCGTCCTGTCGGCAAGATGGCGATTGGCAAGGCCGATGCGTAAGTTCCGCAATATGCCGGAAAACGTCAGGCCCTCCGCCGCCAAACGCCGACCCAGGGTTTTTGGAGTGAGGCCCAGCTTTCCGGCAACTTCGCTTATCCGCGCTTTACCGTGGGGCAACAGCACGGCCAAAGCATTTTCTACGCTGGCGCTGAACGCGCCGTTGGCTCTTTGGCCTGCGAGCGCCTGTGCGCAATAATGGACCAGGAGTTCGTTAAGATAGGGGTCGGCCGACACGACGGGGATGCTCCTTATAGTCGGCGAAAACGCCAGCTCGTCGCCATCGGCGCCGAATGCGATTGGTGAGCCGAAGAATCTGCTCAATTCAGGCGTCGGCTTTCGCGTATGCGCAAAACTGATGGATTCGGGCGTCACATGCCGCTTGGTGATCAGACGGCAAGCGCGGATCACCGCGGCAACCCAGAATTCGATTTGATGGCGATCCGAGTGCCTGGCAATGCCTACCGGTTCAAAAGTGAAGCCGATTCGGCGGTTGCCTTCGTGAACCTTGAGTCTGATGCTTTCGTTGACGATTGAGCTGCATCGCGCGGCGTTGCATAGCGCGTCGCCCAGCGTCTCTGAGGACGCAAAAACGTAATACAGCAATCCAACCATTCGCAAATCGAAATTCAGCGATAAATGAAATCCGAGCAGGTCGTCACGTGTCGCCGCAGCGACGAGGTTGAGAAACTTGATTTGACCTTCGACTTGAACGCGAGCTTTAGGGTTATCCATCTGCGCGCGCGATAGGCCCGCCCTTCTCAAAAGCTTGTCTGCATCGACGCCTTTTTGTCGGGCGAACGCATCGGCAAGCCGGGCGATGGTGCCCACGGCGCTTGCTTGGATGCTCAACGGCATGGCGGGTGAATGCATCGTTCGCGGTTTCTCATGGTAGCCTGCTCCGACCGCCAGGTGTCGCCGGAGCATATGTTAAGTGGTCGTCAGCGATTGCGTGCCGGACGACAATCCCCGCCGCTCCGCAACGGGTCCGCCGCACCCCGTGCACCGAGCGACCAGATCCGAGGTTCGCGCGAAAAATCGACAAATAAAGCAAGGGCATGGAAAGCGCTGTCGGGTTCACCCGCCTACCGTTGAAGCCGTCCGGTCAGCCGCGTTCCTCCCCAAGACCGGGCCAACGGCCGGTCGCTGCGGCTCAGGGCCGGCCGTCCCTTTTCAGGTGGACTTCGTCCTGCAGCCGCCCAAAGGCAGGCAGGAAAGTCCTGCGAACAAATATTTCCGTGAAAGGGATAGCCGAGCGTCGCGCATTCGCCGTGATCGGTGCGCCCTTGTTGATCCGGTCGCTGCGGTATCCTCCGGCCCAGTACAGCCCGCTTGGCGCGCAGCCGGCGGTTGCCGCATGGAAAGATAGCCGTCTCCCGATGGCATTTCATCGCTTTGCCTGGCGCGCAGCACCGGTGGCTGCGAGTTCCGCCTCGCACGCCTGGCAACAATTAACGCGCACTAACAATCATTAACGAGCAATTTTCCAAGTAATTTGCCAACGTTGCAAAGCCGTCTTTCCGGCAGTTCCGACCGAGTCCACCCATTCAGAAGCGACAGGAGACAACGAAGATGTCAGAGTTACAGTTGTTCCAGCGCCCAGTCGATCCACCCCACCTGGACATGGTCGACGTCGATGGCGTCGAGGTCGAGCGCTATGTCAGCCCGTCGCCGCGGGCAATTGGGATGCTCAAAACGGAGGAAATGCACGGCAAGCTGTTGAAATTCGCGCGCGGCGATGCGGCCGAGATGGAATTTTCGCTGCCATCGCACCTGATCATGTTTCTGCCGGACGGCATGTCCGGCGGGTGCGAGTGGAGCAACGGCGGCCATGCCATCAAATCCTCGTGCATGCCGCCCAATACGGTCATCTTCAATCCCGCGCGTAACTACCTTTGGTTGCGCAAGCGGACTTCGCAGGCGTCGTGCCGCGTGTTGTTGCTGACGATTTCGCCGAAGGGGATCAGCCGTTTGGCCGTCGGCGACACCGAGGGTGTCACGTTCGACCAGAGGATCGGCGTCGATGACGAAGACGTCCGTCGCACGCTATTGGCGTTTTTGCAGGAAATCGAAAGTCCAGGGTGGAACAGCAAACTCTACGTCGAGACCCTGGTCACACTGCTGCTGAGCCAGCTGGTGCGATGCGCGTCGAATCTCAGCGGACAGCAGCGGTTCATCTACCGCAAGGGCGGCTTGCCGGGCTGGCGACTGAAGCGAGCCCTGGAGCTGCTTGAAAACGACCTGTGCGAAGTCCCGTCCTTGACGGAACTGGCTCGGCATCTTCAGTTGCATCCAACGTCCCTATGCCGCGCCTTTAAGCAATCGATGGGGATCACGCCGCATCGATATCTGCTTTCTCATCGGATCAGGTGCGCCAAGGAGATGATGAGAGACCAGAATCGAACGCTGACCGAAATCGCGGTCGATTGCGGTTTTAATAGCTCGAGCCAGTTCTCCCTGGTCTTCAAGCGTATCGTCGGGATGCCGCCCCGCGAATATCGGCGTTCATTGTAGATTGTGCGGGTCGATCGCTCGCGCGCTCCTCGGCTCCACTAGACGCCGCCAGGCAAATCTGGCGGCGTTTACTTATTC
>JASHXZ010000367.1 GCA_030043285.1 Xanthobacteraceae bacterium
TCTTTCAATCGTCGGTTCTGCTGCTGCTGCCGTATGGACGTGAGCACTTCGCCCGGCTGCTCACCGTCGCCGCGATCATCGTCCTGGTCGCCTGTTACTTCGGCGTCGCCTTCATGCCGCAGCTTTCGATTCACCAGGCGACCGACGTCGCCGAGCCGGAACTCGCCGGCGATTGGCGCGGCTTTTTCACCCACAAGAACGGCGCCGGCGCCGCCATGGTGGCGCTGATCTTCATCGGCATCTATGTCTATCGCACCTGGGATCGGCTTGCCGGAATTGGCATCGCGGTTTGCGCCGGGATCTTTCTGTATTTCACCCATTCCAAATCGCCGCAGAATCTGCTGCCGGTGATTTTGCTGCTGTCGTATCTGATGCAGCGCCTGCGCCATCGCCTGCCGGCGCTCATGCTGATCCTGATCGTCCCGCTCGCATTGAATTTGCTGACCGTCGGTTCGGTCATGTTCGGTCCGATTCACAGTCTGGTCGAGCACCTGTTGCCGGACCCGACGTTCACCGGCCGTAACGTCATCTGGAGTTTTGCGCTCGATCATGTCGCGCAGCATCCGCTGTTCGGATTCGGCTTCGAGTCGTTCTGGGGCATGCCCGATCTGGTCGCGGATTGGAATTATCTGGAATCGTGGGGCTACCGCGCCAGCGATGCGCATAATGGCTATCTCAACCTGGCGGTGACGACCGGACTGGTCGGCCTCGTGTTGACGCTGTGGTGGGTGCTGGCGCAGCCGTTCGCCGATTATTGGCGGGGGCGGGCGCTACATCGCGACCGCGCGCTCACGACCTTGTTCCTGCAAATCTGGCTGTTCACGCTGTGCCTCGGCGGCTTCGAATCCGTGTACTTCGCCGGTGGCAGTGCGCTGTGGTCTTTGATGGTGACGGCGGTCGTCGGCTTGCGCTTCCAGACGCTGACACGAAGCTGCGAGTGAGCGCATGTTGAAGTCGTCCAACTGTCTCCTCGCCATCAACAATTACTACTATCCGCGCGGCGGCGCCGAGGTGCTGTTTCTCGAGCATAATCGGATGTTCGAGAACGTCGGCTGGCAAGTGGTGCCGTTTGCGATGCGCCACGCCAGGAACCTGGCGACGCCATGGTCGGAGTATTTTCCCGCCGAGATCGAATTCGGCGAAAACTACGGGCTCGCCGGCAAGCTCGCTCGCGCGCCGCGCGTGGTTTATTCGCGCCAGGCGCGAAAGCGGATGCGCGCGTTGCTCGACGTGGTCCGGCCGAACATCGCGCACGCCCACAACGTCTATCACCATCTGTCGCCGTCGGTGCTGCCGCTTCTCAAAGAGCGCGGCATTCCGGTGCTGATGACATTGCACGATCTGAAGCTGGCGTGTCCTGCCTATACGATGATGTTGGACGGCCAGCCGTGCGAACGCTGCCGCGGCGGCAAGCTCTACAACGTGGCGCTCAACCGCTGCATCAAGGGCTCGCTGGCGCTCTCCAGTCTGGTAATGGTCGAAGCCTACGTGCATCGCGCGCTGCGCCTGTACGAGAACGCCGTCGATCGCTTTGTGGCGCCGAGCCGCTTTCTGCTGGATAAGCTTGTCGACTGGGGTCTTGCGCGCGAACGCTTCGTCCACATTCCCAATTTCGTCGACGTCGAGCAGTTCAAGCCGGCGCGCGGCGGCGGCCGCCGCTTTGTCTATTGCGGCCGGCTCGACCGGCTCAAGGGGGTCGAGACTTTGCTGCGCGCCGCCGCCGCGGCGCGGCAGCCGCTCGCCATCGCCGGCAGCGGGCCGGACGAGCCGCGGCTGCGCGACATCGCCGAGCAAACTGGAAGCGACGTGATCTTTACCGGCCATCTCGGCAAGGCCGCGCTGCTTGGCCTCATCCAGGACGCGCGCGCCGTCGTGGTGCCGTCCGAGGTGCCCGAGAATGCGCCCTTGGCGGTGCTCGAAGCCTATGCGGCCGGGCGCCCGGTCATCGGCGCCGCCAATGCGGGCATTCCCGAACTGATCCGCGAGGACGAGACCGGCGTGCTGTTTCCGGCCGGCAACGTCGCCGCGCTTGCCGAGGCGCTTTCGCGTTTTGCGGCGCTGCCCGAGAGCCGCATCGCCGCCATGGGGGCAGCCGGCCGCGCCTGGGTGGAGAGAGATTTCAGTCCGACAGTTTATCTGCAGCGCCAACTCGATCTCTACGATTCGCTTGGAGTGCGGGTGCGATGAACATGGTCGCGCAACCAAGCCGCCTTGAAGGGCGTCGCCGCGCGCTGCGCGTCACCATGCTCGGCATCCGAGGCTTTCCCGACGTACAAGGCGGCGCCGAAAAGCACGCGGAAAAGTTATCGTGTGCGCTCACCACGCTGGGCTGCGAGGTCGAGGCCATTGTGCGTAGCACCTACGTGCCGAAGACGCAGAAGCGTTGGTACGGCATCGCCTTCACCCGGCTTTGGGCGCCGCGGATCAGCGGCGCCGAAGCCTTCGTCCATACGTTCCTCGGCGTGCTGCGCGCGGGCGTCCATCGGCCGGATATTCTTCACCTCCACGCCATCGGTCCGGCCGTGTTTGCGCCGCTGGCGCGCGCCCTCGGGTTGCGCGTGATCGTCACCCATCACGTGCTGAACTACGAAAACGAAAAGTGGGGGGCGCTCGCGCGCAACGTGCTGCGCTTCGGCGAGCGGGCCGGCATGACATTCGCCAATGGCCGCATCGCCGTGTCGGAGGACCTTGCCGCCCAAATGGTTCGCGCCTATCGGGTGCCGGTGCGCGCCATACCCAACGGCATCGATAAGCCGCGCGTGATCGACTCGACCAACATGCTGCAGGCGTTCGGATTGGCGCCCGGCCGCTATGCGCTGAGCGTCGCCAGGATCGACGAGCAGAAACGCCAGCTCGACCTGATCGCCGCTTACAAGAAGCTCAACGCGCCGTCATGGCGGCTCGCGCTCGCTGGCGGCGCCGACTATTCGACCGGCTACGCCAATGCGGTTGCGGCGGCCGCACGCGAAACGCCCGGCGTGGTCATGCTCGGCCACCAGAGCGGCGACGCGCTGGCCGAGCTCTATTCTCATGCCGGCATTTTCGTCCTGCCGTCGAGCCATGAAGGGCAGCCGATCGCGGTGCTTGAGGCTGCAAGTTACGGACTGGCGTTGATCCTGAGCGACATTCCGGCGCATCGCGAACTGGCAATGCGGGGCGCGCGGCTGATCGCGCTCGGCGATGTCGCGGGTCTGGCGCGAGAGCTCGAAGCGTTCTTTGCTGCGCCGGTGCCGGAACGAATGGCCGCGAGCGAACGCGATCGCATACTAGCCAAGCACGATTGGCTTAACATCGCCCAGTAGACCCTGGCGGTCTATTTCGACGCGCTGTCCAACG
>JASHXZ010000368.1 GCA_030043285.1 Xanthobacteraceae bacterium
CGAGGTCGTCGAGCGTCGCCGACGCCGCAGACGCGGCGGTTGCCGTCACGGCCGGCGCGAGCGCTGCGATCAGGCGCTGACCATCGGTGTGGCCAAGCGGGATCAGGCGCATGCCGGCGGAGATCCAGTTGGAGACGATCGCGGTGAGGAGGGCGTGCAATGCCGGAGCAAGCGCGACGGCATGGCCGGCACAGGCCGTCCCGACCGCAACCGGATACGCGATCGGCCCCGACCACAGCACCTTGAGCCTGGTCAGGGCATCGCACGGCCAAGCTGCCTGTGTGACCTCGACGAAAGCTTGTCCCAACGTGGTGGTCTCGAGATGGCGTTCGCGGCTCGCCGTCAGCGCTGCTGCGAGCGCCGCGGTTTCGACCAGCGCGGCATCGTCGCCGCGCGCCACTGCACGATGCGTCTCACTGAAAAAAATGGCGTCGTTGCGCCCAGCACCCTCGGTCAACATGATGGCGAGCCAATCCTGCAGGCTTGTCGCATCGCTAATGTCGCCGGACTCGACGGCCCATTCGATACCGCTCGAATACGAGAACGCCCCGACTGGATAGGCCGGCGACAGCCACGTCATCAGGCGAAGCAGCGCCGCCTGGTCCAGTTCCCCTGCCCCCGGCCTAGTGCTGCGGGTCGCCATGCTGATGGCCACCGTCATAGGCGCCGCCCTCGGGCTCGAACGGCGCTTCGAGCGGCACGACGCGCGCGCCGAGTTTTTGGGCGAGGTCGGCAAGAACGTGATCGCGCCGGATGCGCAAGGCGTCGCTGCGCACTTCGACCGGCACATGGCGGTTGCCGAAGTGCCAGGCGACGCGGGCGAGATGGCGCGGATCGGCGCAGCGAATTTCGAGCAGCGCTTCGGGCGCGGCGACGACTTCGACGAGGCGGCCGTCCTCCAGCACCAGTGCGTCGCCGCCATGGAGCCGCATCGCCGTCGGCAGGTCGAGAACGAACGCGAGCCCGTTAGCGGCCGTCAGCGTCGCACGCCGGCAATGCCGATCGCCGTGATCGAGCACGACGCGATCGGCGGCAGCGCCCGTCCAGGCCGAAGCCGGCTTCATTGAGGTCGCGCGCATCATTTGCGGCCGCCTCGCTCAGAACAAGAAATAGCGCTGCGCCATGGGCAACACCTCGGCGGGCGCGCAGGTCAACAGTTCGCCATCGGCGCGGACTTCATAGGTTTCCGGATCGACTTCGATGTTCGGCGTGGCATCGTTATGGATCATGCTCTTTTTGGAAATTTTGCCGCGTGTATTCGCCACCGCGACCAGTTTTTTCTCGATGCCGAGTTTTTTGCCGAGGCCGGCCTGCACGGCGGCTTTCGAGGCGAACACCACCGATGAGGCAGTGCGCGCGCGGCCGAAGGCGCCGAACATCGGCCGATAATGTGCCGGCTGCGGCGTCGGGATCGAGGCGTTGGGATCGCCCATCGGCGCCGCCACGATCGAGCCGCCCTTGATCACGCAGTCCGGCTTGACGCCGAAGAACGCCGGCGACCACAGCACCAGGTCGGCGAGCTTGCCCTGCTCCACCGAGCCGATCAGTTTTGCCACGCCATGCGCGATGGCGGGATTGATGGTGTATTTGGCGACGTAACGCTTGGCGCGCGCGTTGTCGTTGTCGCCCTTTTCGGCCGGCAGCCTGCCCCGCTGCGTCTTCATCTTGTCGGCAGTCTGCCAGGTGCGGATGATGACCTCGCCGACCCTTCCCATGGCCTGCGAGTCCGACGACATCATCGAGAGCGCGCCGAGATCGTGCAGGATGTCTTCGGCGGCGATCGTCTCCTTGCGGATGCGGCTTTCGGCGAAGGCGAGGTCTTCGGCAATCGAAGGATCGAGATGGTGGCACACCATCAGCATATCGAGATGTTCGTCGATGGTGTTGCGCGTGTACGGCCGCGTCGGATTGGTTGACGACGGCAGCACGTTTTTCAGGCCCGCCACCTTGATGATATCGGGCGCGTGACCGCCGCCGGCCCCTTCGGTATGGAAGGCGTGGATGGTGCGGCCCTTGAAGGCCTTGATCGTGTCCTCGACGAAGCCCGATTCGTTGAGCGTGTCGGTGTGAATCATCACCTGCACGTCGTAGTCGTCGGCGACTGACAGGCAGCAATCAATCGCGGCGGGAGTGGTGCCCCAATCCTCGTGCAGCTTGAGCGCACAGGCTCCCGCCTTGATCATCTCTTCGAGCGCGGCTGGCCGCGAGGCGTTGCCCTTGCCGGCAAAGCCGAGATTGACCGGAAACTCGTCGGCGGCCTGGATCATGCGGCCGATATGGAACGGCCCGGGCGTGCAGGTGGTGGCAAACGTGCCGTGCGCCGGCCCGGTGCCACCGCCCAGCATGGAGGTGACGCCGGACATCAGCGCCTCATCGACCTGCTGCGGGCAGATGAAATGAATGTGCGTATCGAAGCCGCCGGCGGTGAGGATTTTGCCTTCGCCGGCAATCACCTCGGTGCCGGGGCCGATGACAATGCTGACGCCGGGTTGGATGTCGGGATTGCCGGCCTTGCCGATCGCGGCGACGAGGCCGTCTTTGATCCCGACATCGGCTTTGACGATGCCCCAGTGATCGAGAATGACGGCGTTGGTGATGACGGTGTCGGCCGCGCCTTGCCGGTTGGTGATCTGGCTCTGCCCCATGCCGTCCCGGATCACCTTGCCGCCGCCGAATTTCACCTCTTCGCCATAGACCGTGAAGTCGCGCTCGACTTCGATGATGAGGTCGGTATCGGCAAGGCGCAGCCGATCGCCCGTGGTGGGGCCGAACATGTCGGCATAAACGGCGCGGCTGATTTGTGCCGGCATGTTTGTGTCCTCAGAGCTTGCCCATGACGGCCTGGCGGAAGCCGTAGACTGTACGTTTGCCGGCGAGCGGAACGAGCGTGACCTCGCGGGTCTGTCCCGGCTCGAAGCGCACCGCAGTGCCGGCGGCAATATCGAGCCGCATGCCGCGCGCTTTCTTGCGCTCGAACTGCAGCGCCGGATTGGTCTCGAAGAAATGATAATGCGAGCCGACCTGGATCGGCCGGTCGCCGGTATTGGCGACCGTAAGCGTCACGGCCTTGCGGCCCTTGTTGAGCTCGATCGTGCCAGTCTGGATGAACATTTCGCCCGGGATCATCGCACCCTCCCCCTCACCTGATCGGCCGGTGCACGGTGACGAGCTTGGTGCCGTCCGGGAACGTCGCCTCGACCTGAATGTCGTGAATCATCTCGGCGATGCCGTCCATCACCTGCTCGCGGGTGAGCACGTGGGCGCCCTCTTCCATCAGCGCGGCGACGCTGCGGCCGTCGCGGGCGCCCTCCGTGATGAAATCGGAGATCAGCGCCACTGCTTCGGGATGGTTGAGCTTGACGCCGCGCTCGAGGCGGCGCCGTGCCACCATCGCCGCCATGGCGATCAACAACTTGTCCTTCTCGCGCGGCGTCAGTTGCATGGCGTCAGTTCAACCACAGCCGCGGCGGCGCCATACCGAGCGCGGTAAGGACGCGCAACAGGTCGCCGCGGAGCGCCGCATCTGTGGGCGCCACCAGCCGCCCGACCATCAGCCCGTTCCACGTCGACACGCCGACTTCGCCGGAGAAAGCCGACTCGACGGCGCGCACCGCCGCAACCGTTTGCTCATCGCCGGGAATCTTCAGCAGCGTGGCCACCGCGACACCCGCGCCAACGGCGGCGCGGTGCGCCAAGCGTTGCGCAATCTCGCCATCGAGGCGGATCGCATCGGCAAACACCAGCGCGCCATTGATGCGCACGCGCCAGCGATCGACGAACGAGCCCGACGCCACGCGCTCGCCCAGGGCGCAGCGGCCGAATACGACCGCTTCCAGCATCACGAGACCGGCATCGGGAGCAAGCGCCACGTCGATGGTCCGCCGCAACCGCATGCGATCAAACAATATCGTCTCTTGCGGCAGCCAGGCGAGCGCCGCGCCGGCGCCGACCTCGAGCTTCACGGCGATCTGCGTCGTGGGCCCGAGCGAGCGATAGATTTTCTCCGCCGCGGCGGTCGTCACGGTCAGCTGCGCCTGAGCGGCCGCCGTCATCGCGATCTCGGCACGGTCGCCGCCGGCGAGCCCGCCGGCGGTGTTGACGATCACAGCATCCAGCGTGCCGCGCTGCGCGGCATTGGGAAAGCGGACGCGCAGCATGCCCGCCTCGTGCACGCGCTCAGGCCGGCTTGCGCCGGCGACATGACGTACCGACAGCGCGATCCTGCCGACCGCGCGATTCGCGGCAAAGACCTCATCAACTGCCGCGTCGGTCATGGTCATTGAATGCGTATTGGCAAACACTGGTCAAATCGCCATGGCGCGGCGCAAGGCCGCCTCGTCCAGATCGTCGCGGCTCGCGGAATAAACGATGGCGCCCCGATCCATCACCGCGAAATGATCGCCGAGTTCGCGGGCAAAGTCGAGATATTGCTCGACCAGCACGATGGCGATCTTGCCGAGCGAGCGGAGATAGATGATGGCGCGCCCGATGTCCTTGATGATCGACGGCTGAATGCCCTCGGTGGGTTCGTCGAGCAGCAGAAGCCGCGGCCGCATCACCAGGGCACGGCCGATCGCCAATTGCTGCTGCTGGCCGCCGGACAGATCGCCGCCGCGCCGATGCAACATGCCTTGCAGCACCGGAAACAGCGAGAACACGTCGTCCGGTATGCTGCGCTCGTTGTGCGGCAGCGGCGCGAACCCGGTCCTGAGATTTTCCTCGACGGTGAGCAGCGGAAAAATTTCGCGGCCCTGCGGCACGTAGGCGATGCCGCGGCGGGCGCGCTCCGGCGGCCGCAGCGCGGTGATGTCGTTGTCCTCCCAGCTGATCGTGCCGCGGCTCACCGGGTGCTGACCGGCAAGCGCGCCAAGCAAGCTCGTCTTGCCGACGCCGTTGCGGCCGAGCACGCAAGTCACTTTGCCCGGCTCGGCGCGCAGCGACACGCCGCGCAACGCCCGCGCGGCGCCGTAATGCAGATCGATGGAATCGGCTTGCAGCATTTTTAGCGGCCCAGATAGACTTCCACCACGCGTTCGTTTGCGGAGACCTGGTCGATGGTGCCTTCGGCCAGCACCGCGCCTTCATGCAGGCAGGTCACCTTGACGTTGAGATCGCGCACGAAGCTCATGTCGTGCTCGACCACGACCACGGTATGCTCGCGCTGGATCTCCTTCAAAAGCTCGGCGGTCTGCCGTGTCTCGGCATCGGTCATGCCGGCAGCCGGCTCGTCGATCAGCAGGAGCTTCGGGTCCTGCGCCAGCAGCATGCCGATTTCGAGCCACTGCTTCTGGCCGTGCGACAGGCTGCCGGCAAGGCGGTCGCGCACCGGCGAAAGCCGCACCAGTTGCAAGATTTCGTCGATACGCTGCCGCTCGTCGGCGGTTTGCCGATGCCGCAGTGCGGCGCGCGCGCGCCGGTCGCCTTGCAGCGCAAGTTCGAGATTGTCGAACACGGTGTGGCTGTCGAACACGGTCGGCTTTTGGAATTTGCGGCCGATGCCGAGCGCGGCGATCTCGGTCTCGTCGAGCCGCGTCAGATCGTGCGCGTTGTCGAACACCACGTCGCCGCTCTCGGGGCGAGTCTTGCCCGTGACCACGTCCATCATGGTGGTCTTGCCGGCGCCGTTCGGGCCGATGATGGCGCGCATTTCGCCGGGCTCGATCAAGAGCGACAGATTGTTGAGCGCGCGAAAGCCGTCGAACGAGACGGTGACGCCGTCGAGATAAAGAAGCGTGGCGGTCGCGGGCTTCATCGCTCGAGCCTCATTCCGCCGCCGCCATTTCACCGACGCCCTCTTCGGCGGCTGCGGAAGCGCGGATGCGCTTGCCCGCGGTCCAATGCAGCAGGCTGCCGACGATGCCGCGCGGCAACAAGAGCGTGACGCCGATGAACAGGCCGCCGAGCATGAACAGCCAATACGGCGCCAGTATCCCGGAGGTGAAATAGGTCTTGGCGTAGTTGACCAGAACCGCGCCCAGCGCGGCACCGGCGAGCGTGCCGCGGCCGCCGACCGCCACCCAGATGACAACTTCGATGGAGTTGCCTGGCGCGAACTCGCTCGGATTGATAATGCCGACCTGCGGCACGTAAAGCGCACCGGCGATGCCGGCCATGCAGGCGGACAGCGTGAACACGAACAGCTTGTAGGATTCGACCCGGTAGCCGAGAAAGCGGGTGCGCGCCTCGGCGTCGCGAATGGCGACCAACACCTTGCCGAGCTTGGAACCCACGATGGCGCGGCAGACCAGGAAGCCGAGCATCAAGGTTAGGCAGGAAACCACAAACAGCGCATCGCGCGTTGCCTCCGAGCGCACGTCGAAGCCGAGGATGTCCTTGAAATCGGTCAGCCCGTTGTTGCCGCCGAACCCGAAATTGTTGCGGAAGAAGCCGAGCATCAGCGCGTAAGTGAGTGCCTGCGTGATGATCGAGAAATAGACGCCGCTGACCCGGCTGCGAAACGCGAACCAGCCGAAGACGAAGGCGAGCACGCCCGGAACCGCGACGATCATCAGCGCCGCATAGGGAAAATGCTGAAAGCCGTACCAATAAGCCGGCAGC